>DASTLS010000001.1:0-3108 GCA_035714725.1 Alphaproteobacteria bacterium
ATTACACCGGCACGGTCTACGAGACTTTTATTAAAGATCATCGCGAATTCGGCAGTGTTTGCTCCGGCGGTCGTTATGACGATCTCGCGAGCTTCTACACAAAATCGAAATTGCCCGGCGTCGGCATTTCTATCGGTCTTACGCGCCTGTTCGATCAGTTGAACGCCAATAAACTGTTACCGACTGCAAAACCCAGCGTCGATATTCTCATCACGCAGATGGATACACAACTGAGCGGCGAATACCTGAAACTGGCCACAGAACTTCGCAACGCCGGCTTCAATGTCGAAAACTATCTTGAGCCCGCAAAGCTCGATAAACAGCTGAAATATGCGGATAAAGCCGGCATTGCGCTCGCCATCCTGATCGGCTCGAACGAGCAAACCAAGAATGCAGCGGTCGTAAAAGACCTAGCCGCCAAGACACAGGTCGAAGTGCCGCGCGATCAACTTGTCGCGAAGCTTCGCCAGATGCTGGGTCATGAATAAAGCGCTCTCCCATATCGCGCTGCGCAATCTGGAAGATGCAGGTGCCGTGACGCCATCACCGGAACTTGCAAAAGTCGCTGAGCAGTTCGCCGTTGCCATCACGCCAGCCATGATGGCGCTCATCGACCCGAATGATCCAAACGACCCAATCGCGGCACAATTTGCACCATCAGTTGAAGAGCTGAAAGTTCACGACCATGAACTCGCCGACCCGACGAGCGATTACCCATTTAGCCCCACCAAGGGCATTGTTCACCGCCATCCCGACCGCGCCTTACTGAAACTTGTCCACACCTGCGCTGTTTACTGCCGTTTCTGTTTCCGCCGCGAACAATTGGGCGTGCCGGAAAACGCGTTGAACGATGAAGCGCTTGATAAAGCTTTTGATTATCTCGCCGCGCATCCGGAAATCTGGGAAGTGATCATTACCGGCGGCGACCCGCTTATCGTCTCCGACCGTCGCCTCAAGGATGTCATCACGCGGCTGAACGCCATTCCGCATGTGAAGGTCATCCGCATTCATACGCGCATGCCGGTTGTTGATCCTTCGCGCATCACCCCTATCCTGATCGATGCGTTGCGCGGCACGAAGCCGGTTTATATTTTGCTTCATTGCAATCACGCGCGCGAATTGTCGGATGATGCTCGCGCAGCATGCGCTCGCTTCGTCGATGCCGGCATCCCGATGCTGTCGCAAAGCGTTTTACTGCGCGGCGTGAATGATGATGCCGAATCACTCGAAGCCCTGATGCGCGCCTTTGTCGAAAGCCGGGTGAAGCCGCATTACCTGCATCACGGCGATCTGGCACGCGGCACTGGGCACTTCCGCGTATCGCTGGCACAAGGACAATCGCTGCTTCGCGGCCTTCGCGGCATCTCAGGGCTCTGCCAGCCGAACTATATTCTCGACATTCCCGGCGGCCATGGCAAAGTTCCGGTCAATCCTGTGTTCGCGCAGGAAAGCGACGGTGTTTGGACCGTCAAAGACCACACCGGCTGTGCCCATACATATAAGGACATGGCCACAGACTAAGGGCCATAACCTTGCCACCCTCCTGGCTTTCCGATCCTGAGCCTGAGCTTCCATACCGGATGCGCCTGCCGCGCATTTTCTGGATCATTCCTATCCTAATCGCCCTTGGCATTCTGGCCGTCTTCGCCGTTCTGGCGCGCGATGAAATGCGCACATCGAAGATGCAGGCCGAATGGCTTTCAACCTACGGCTCGCAAATCTCATTCAAACTTGAGCCCGGCCTCAACCCGAAGCTGCGTTATCCCTCGAGCGGTCCCTACAATCAGCGCCTTGGTTACAGCTATCTCCCCTTCTTCATCAAAGCGCTGCAAGCGGATGACTACGCTGTCGCAGCGCAGATGCGCTCGTCATCCACATTCCAGTATTTCCTCGCGCGCGGACTTTACCCGATCTATCACGCGAAAACAGTTGCTGGTCTCACGCTTTATGATCGCGATGGCCAACGCCTCTATGCCGCCAGCTATCCAAACCATGTCTTCGCCGATTACCGCAGCATCCCGCCGCTCCTCGTCAACACGCTGCTTTACATCGAAAATCGTGAGCTGCTGAAAGATGGGCCCGTCACGCGCAACCCCGTCATTGAATGGGATCGCTTCGGTTATGCCGCGTTCGGGCAGATCGCGCGTAAATTCGTGCCGGGCCTGAATGCCGGCGGCGGCAGTACGCTTGCGACACAGATTGAGAAATTTCGCTATTCGCCGAACGGCCAGACCTCAACCGGCCTCGACAAGCTGCGCCAGATCGCATCCGCAAGTCTGCGTATCTATCTCGATGGTCCCGACACCCGCGAGGCGCGCAAGCAAATTGTCCTCGATTACCTGAACAGCACGCCACTGAGCGCGCGCCCCGGCTTCGGTGAAGTCAACAGCATCGGCGACGGTTTATGGGCATGGTTCGGTATCGATCTGAACGATGCCGCTACAGCACTTAATCTGCCGGATACGGATCTGGATTCGTTGCGTGCCAAGGCTCGCGTTTATCGCGCGGCCCTCGGCCTGATTCTCGCCCAGCGCCGTCCGAGTTATTATCTGCTCACCGATCACGCCGCGCTTGATGATCTGACAGATACAACGCTTGATCGCCTTGCGGGAGCCGGAGTGATCACGCCGGCACTGCACGATGCTACCAAGGCCGCGACGTTCAAGTTTTTGCCGGAAGCGCCACAGCCGCAACAGCAAGCCTATATCGAACAAAAGGCTGTGAACGCACTGCGCAGTCACTTGCTAAGCATGCTTGGCCTGAAGAAGCTTTACGAAGTTGACCGTCTCGATCTCGCGGCGCGTGCGACGCTCGATCAACCGGCGCAGCAGAAAATGGTCGAATTCCTCAAAAAAATGGGCGACCCGGGCTTTCTGCAATCCATCGGCCTTTACGGCTTCCGTCTGCTCGATCCAAACAATGATCCTTCCAAGATCAAATGGAGCGTGGTGTTTTACGAACGCACGCCGGACAGTAATAAAATTCGCCTTCAGGCCGATAATATCGATGCGCCGTTCGACATGAACGAAGGCATGAAGCTTGATCTCGGCTCGACCGCGAAGCTGCGCACGCTGGTTACATACCTCGAAATCATCGGTGAGTTGCATC
>DASTLS010000002.1:0-2504 GCA_035714725.1 Alphaproteobacteria bacterium
AAGACAGGGCGCTGAACGAAAAGATTTACGGCGAGCCCTATCCGATCGATGATGATTTTATCGCGGCACTGCGCTTCGGCATGCCGGATAGTGCTGGTATCGCGCTCGGCGTCGACAGGCTTGTGATGCTCTGCGCAGGGACAGAAGACATCGAAGACGTGCTCTGGCTGCCGGTCGCCAAATAGGTTTTAAGCGGGTTCCGGTGCCGCTGCCGGTTTCACGCCGGGAGTTTGGGCCGCAGCCAGACGTGCTGTGACATTCGGCGGCCGGACACCGGCAAGATGCTTGGCCCACGATCCTTCCGGTTTAAACGCAAGCCGGGCAACCATTATCTTAAGCTTATGCGGCAACAAACCGCCGGTCGGTTCGCGGTTTACCATGGCGCCAAAAACAATGTGATCGACAAGATCGCGACCCGTTTTCCAAAGACCGCGGCGTTTGAAAGAGGGGCCGCCGGTATCACGCACAAGTTTCTCAGCTGCTTCACGGATTCGACCGAGATAGGATTTCGCGCGATGATTAACCGGCAACTCATCGATACCGATATGGGACGTGACAAAATCGCGCGCGACGTTGGGATCGATGCCGTAGCGCGTGAGAATTTCGAACGTCTTTTCCTTATCGAGAAGATTTCCGACCATCTCTTCGCGCAAAGCGTAGTATTTCTCTTCACCGATGCCTTTCAGCATTGAGGCTGAATTGTTATGCGGCACGTCGGCAAGCTTCGCGTAATCCATCGGATAGTGAGCCTCGTAAAGCTTGCGGCGCAAGCGGCCCAGCATATCCTCGGAAAGTGGCGTCGGCATCGGCGTGCAGAAATAGCCCATCGACTTCACATCCTTGAAGCCTTCATAAAAGCCGCGGAAGATATCGCGCCATTCGGGCCCACGCAGCGGAAGATCCCAGCTGCTCCTGCTCGATGAAATAATCTTCTGCACGCGATCTTCGTCTTTCATCAAAGCCGTCATGGCTTCCGCTGCAAGTTTATTGAGGCACAACATCGCAGGCGTCACCGAATGCGCATTACCCATATCGCGCGCGATAGCGCCATTCATGGAGGCGAAGAGGCAACGCAGAATGCGGCCTGCTTTATCAGTACCAACCGGCACGCGCCTTCCCGATGCGTCTTCCATTTCTTGCCTGGCGATAAAACCGATATAGCCGCCGATGATCTGTTTTTCGACGAAGGCCATGCCGCCCGAAGCCAGTTGGCCATATTCGAGCAATTCCCTGCTCCACTTGCTGACATCGATGTAATCCTCGCGATGTCGCGTGGCCAGATCCATCATCTTTTCTTTGAAATCGTCCCAGATTTCATATTGAGCATCATTCATACCTTCCATGATGCCCGCATCGCGGTAACGCTGAAGCAACCGCTCGAGGTCAATGAAGCCATAATCGCGCACCACGCTGGTATCAAGGCTGCGCATCAGTGCGTCCTGCTGAAACTCGGTAATCTCGGGATATGCGGCGCGCTCTTTGTGGAAAGTGACGCCTGCTTCGACAACACAATCGACGCCGTTGCCGATTTGATGGCTGTGCCAACCGAGATAAAGCTTCTGGCCTGTTTGGCGCGTGAAATTTTGCATCGCGTCCATCATGACGTGCGCCAGATTGCGCGCATTGATCGTAGCGCCAGTATCATCTGCGCGGCTGGCGCGGATGCCGCCGATCATATCCTTGGCGCTGAAACCTTCGATCGCAGCCGGATCGATGCCGCGTGAGGCAAACAATTCCGGATTGAGCAATCCAGCGGCAGCTTCTTTGTAATAGGACATGTCGAGATCGGGCTTGTCGGAGACAACCATCGCGACTTCGCAGCCGACGTCATATCCTTCCTGCCGTAGTTTAGTGATGATTTCGAGCGAGTCCAGATATTCGGCGGGACGGTTTTGCGCTTCGAACAGTTTGAATGTGACGTGATGGCCCTTCTTCGCGCCGCCGGCTTCCGCCATCTGGCGCAAGAGATAGTCGAGATCGTCCTTATGCTTCGGATCGAGCGTGATGCCGAAGGGGCCACGAATGAGCGGACGCTGGTTGATCGAGGGATCGAGCGCAGCCGTCATATTCTCAGCCGTGATCAACGGATAGCGATCATTCAGCATGTCATATTGCGGCACCGCACCACCGTGGCCTTCGATCGCGGCGAACTTTACCGGACCGGCATCGTTAAATTTTTTGAGGTTACTGAAGATGTAGAGAAAGGTCGGATCATTATGCGCGATCTTGCCGCCATAGATGGATTGCACCATGTCGCGGATCGGCATGACAAAACGAAAATCGGGTGATGGCGTTGCGGTTTCCAAGCTAATTCCCTAATCAAAATCGTTACTTTTGAAATGGTGACGGGCAGTAGCCTAATAAACCGAAGTGGCACTCGTCAATTGCGCTAACCGGTTTGGTTAATGCGGGAATTAGGTTAGAATTTGTTATGCCCGCTACGCCTCACGACCTTTTTGCCGCGCTCGATCAGCTCGTCATCCCGCACAGCACGGTTGAACATC
>DASTLS010000003.1:0-4219 GCA_035714725.1 Alphaproteobacteria bacterium
ATCAAACGCCTGATCGATATCGTTGTCGCGGCTGCAGGGCTGCTGCTTTTGTCGCCGGTTTTGGTGCTGGCTGCGCTTTTGGTGCGGATCAACCTTGGGGCGCCCGTTTTGTTTCGCCAGATGCGTCCGGGCAAAGACCAGATTATTTTCCCGATCTACAAATTCCGTACTATGCGCGATGCCACAGATGCATCCGGCAAGCCGCTGTCGGATGGCGAACGCCTGACCGGTTTCGGCAAATGGCTGCGCGCTACGAGCATCGATGAGTTGCCGGAGCTATGGAATATCCTGAAAGGCGATATGAGCCTGATTGGCCCGCGTCCCTTGCTGCCGGATTATCTGCCTTATTATTCGGAGCATCAAATTGTACGGCACCGCATGCGCCCGGGCCTTACGGGCCTAGCACAAGTGCGCGGACGCAATTTGCTGAGTTGGGATGATCGCCTTGATCTCGATGTCGAATATATCCGGCATTGGAGCCTGTGGCTCGACTTCAAGATTGCGCTTATGACCGTAGGTGTTGTTATGGCCCGTCGCGGCATCAATGCCGCCGGTGAGGCGACGATGACCCGTTTCGATGATTATGTCCGCTCACGGCAGAAAGTTCACTAATGGCCCGCATCCATCTTTCCGCGCCCCATATGGGCGGCAATGAGCTGAAGCTGATCGAAGAAAGCTTCGCGACGAATTACATCGCGCCGGCGGGGCCAATGCTTGCCCGGTTTGAAAAGACATTTGTCGATTATGTCGGCATCCCATATGCGGTCGCGCTCAGCAGCGGTACAGCGGCGCTTCATCTTGCGCTCCGCATGCTGGGCGTTGGGCCGGGCGATACCATTTTTGCCTCGACCCTGACTTTCATCGGCGGCATTGCGCCAATCATGTATCAGGGCGCTGCGCCGGTCTTTATCGACAGCGACACGACAAGCTGGACGATGGATACGGCTTTGCTTGCGAAGGCGCTCAAGGAAGCGGCGGATAAGAAGGCGCTTCCGAAGGCGGTGATGCCGACTGATATCTACGGTCAGAGTTGCGATATCGACGCCATTCTCGATATCTGCAAGCCCTACGGCATCCCTGTGATCATCGATTGCGCCGAGGCGCTTGGCGCACGCTACAAAAACCGTCATGCCGGCGATGGCGCCCTGATGGCGGCTTATTCCTTCAACGGCAATAAGATCATCACGACCTCCGGCGGCGGCATGCTGATGTCGAACGATCCAAATCTGATCCAGCGCGCGCGTTTTCTCTCGCAGCAAGCCCGCGATGATGCGCCGCATTATGAGCATACGACTTATGGCTATAACTACCGCCTCAGCAATATCTCTGCGGCTATCGGTGTCGGCCAAATGGAAGTTCTGCCGGAGCGCGTAAAGCGCCGCCGTGAGATTTTTGCGCATTACCAGACAGCGCTTGGCGATTTGCCGGGTATCGGCTTCATGCCGGAACCGGATTACGGCCAGGGTAATCGCTGGCTTTCGGTTATTACAATCGACCCGGCTAAATTCGGCGCGAGCCGTGAAGATCTGCGCCTTGCGCTCGATCAAGCCGATATCGAGGCGCGCCCGGTGTGGAAGCCGATGCATATGCAGCCGGTCTTTAAGTCCAGCGCATTCGTCGGAAATGACGTTTCTGCTAAGCTATTCGAGAATGGTCTTTGCTTACCATCCGGCACTCAAATGACGGCAGACGATTTGGATCGCGTAGTGAAGGTCATTCGGTCGAAGGCGAAAGGGAAATAACATGACAGCCAAAATCATCTTCGGCCTTTTCGGCGCCAGCGGCTTTGGTCGTGAAGTAATGCCGTTTGTCGCATCTTCTGTCGCGGAGCTGGTGCAGGGCGTCGAGGTCGTTTTCGTCGAAACCAACCCGACCAAGCCAAATGCCAATGGTGTTCCGCTGATATCGGAAGAGGCATTTTTTGCTCACGCCGCCGAGAAGAAATATTTCAATATAGCGATCGCGGATTCAAAAATTCGCCAGAAAATCGCCGAGCGATGCATGGCAAAAGGTTTGATGCCGCTACCGCTGCACGCGTCACAAGCAATCGTCTATCAGCCGAGCACTTGCGGCGAAGGGGCTATCCTTTGCGCGAATACGATGATCAATCCGAATGCAAAAATCGGAAAGTTCTTTCACAGCAACATCTATTCCTATGTCGCGCATGATTGCGTGATCGGCGATTACGTCACCTTCGCGCCGCGCGTCAGCTGCAACGGCAATGTTCATATTGGCAATCATGCCTATATCGGCACGAACGCTGTGATTAAGCAGGGAACGTCGGATAAGCCCCTCACAATCGGCGAAGGCGCGATCATCGGCATGGGCGCGGTCGTGACAAAGGACGTCCCTCCGGGTGTCACCGTCGTGGGGAATCCGGCCCGTCCAATGGATCAAAAAGCCTGATTTAAAGGCTTTTTTAACTATAAAACGCCGCAGCTAGGCTCGTGGCTCATGCAAGTAATTTGATTAAACGGTTTTTTATCTCATTTCTGGTCTGATCAGAACATTCAGAACTGCGTATTTTTTGAGTTTTTCTATGGGCTTAATCATATCGGAACAGGTGTTGTCACGCCGCGCCGCAGTCGAAGAGGCGATCGCCGATCTATTTTCCGACGAACACCGCAATCTCACCGACATCGCGCAGAAAGCAAAAGAGCTGAGCGAGATGCAGGGCGTTGGCTTGTTCCTCACTGGCCTTACCTGGAATTTACGCTTTGATGATGGTCAGAATATTTCCGGTACATCCGAAGATTTGCGTAGCGCCGCGACCGATATTCATAATTGGTTGCAGTATGTCTCGCCGAAACGAGCAGGCGATGCGCGCGGACGTCTTGCCCTTGTGGGGGCGGCATGACGGAAGAAATCAAAAAATATATCGAGCTCGATCGCAAAAATTATGAAACCGCGATCAACCGCCTTGTGACCAACGTCATGGGTGAAGGCTGGAATTCGAGTGACCCTCAGGCGCGGGCGTTGCAGGATTATTTCACGCTGGCGATGGAGAGGGGTATCCATTTTTCGGCTGAAGATCTCGAGGCCCTCAAGGGCTTGTCGCCTAAGGAGTTGGTGTGGAAGTCGGACAGCCTGACGGATAAAAATTCTAAGGAAAACCGCGAAAAATTTGCCGATGCCGGTAAGCAGCGCAAAGACGAGATGAAATGGGATAATCTTTTTCCCGAAAATCAAAATGAGATATACCTGCAGCTTGGCGGATCTGGCCGTTCTCTCGATAACATAATCGCGGATTATATCAGGGAACGAAACGTCGCGGCGCAGGCGCGTTATGAGGCCGCAGTCGCCGAAGGCGACAGAAATGCCGGCAAGTCCCTCGAGCAATCTGAACTCCGTCTTAAGCCCGACGATCCAACGTTCCTCGAGCAATTCCACCGCGCCAAAGGTGAGTGGATACAGTCGCAGAAGTTTGGGCGTTATCTGGAAGCCAATTTTGAGTGGGGCATTCTCGACGATTTTCAGTATGAAAATTCAAAGAAAGACAAAGACACAATAAAAGACGGTCAATCTGAGATTGAGGCAAAAGCTGCTGATCTGGCTATGCTGCCCATCATAGACCGCGGAATTATGCTTGTAGGCGCCGACTCTGGCATTTCAAGCGATCGTTATGATCTTGAAAGTCTGATGGTCGTCATTTCTCGCGATCCACAAAAAATTGGTGAGATGTCGAGCGGCCAATTCTGGCGCTCATGCATGGCAGAGAACGGTTTTAATTTCCATTTTGTGCCTATGGATATCCAGGCAGGTACGCTCATGGCCTATGTTGTCAGCCGTGATGATCCGCAAGCACGCTATCCCTTACTGCGGCAAGCGTTGAAACCGTACCAAAATGCCGAAGGCCAAACCATTCTTGCGCCTGCAAAAGTGTATGGCGCAGCCTCGGCGGGCAATACACGAACAAAAGATGCTTTAGATGTCGTTCTGCACGAATTCGTACGAACCCGAGTCAATCAAGGATTGACGGGTCAATTTAATATGGATGGAAGAGTCTATGGTGACGGTCAGCCAACCGTAATCAATTTCGATTCTCAGGACTTTGAACTAGATGATGCACTTACCCGCTATCATCAGAGTGCTTTGCAGGAATATCTTGTGGAGCGCGCGCAGTATCGCCAGCTCGTGAACGATATTGATAGGAAAGTAGCTGTAGGGGAAGAAGACGAAGCAATTCGCCGCAACGCTCTCGGCCGCATCCAAACCTATA
>DASTLS010000004.1:0-5498 GCA_035714725.1 Alphaproteobacteria bacterium
AGAAGTCGAGGAAGAGGCGCCCGAAGAGGAAGAAGTCGAAGAAGGCGAAGCCGAGGAAGAAGAGGAAGCACCCGCACCAAAGCGCGCTGCCAAAGCCAAGGCTCCGATCATCAAGCGCCCTGCAGCCTCTGCCCGCCAGGCACGCCTCGCTCTGCGCCCCGAAAGCGATATGGCGCTCCCCCCGCTCGATCTGCTGCAATGGCCGGATAGCGCCAAGCAATCGCGCAATGAGATTTCCGAAGAAGCGCTCGAGAAGAACGCCAAGCTACTTGAATCCGTGCTTGCCGATTTCGGTGTGAATGGCTCGATCACAAAAGTCAGCCCCGGCCCCGTTGTCACGCTCTATGAACTCGAGCCCTCACCCGGCACACGTGCTGCGCGCGTGATTTCACTCGCCGACGATATCGCCCGTAATATGAGCGTCGCTTCCGTTCGCGTCGCCACCGTTCAGGGCCGCAATGTCATCGGCATTGAAATGCCGAATGCGCGCCGCGAAACCGTTTACCTGCGGGAGCTTCTCAGCAGCGATATCTATAATGATGTGAAAGCGAATCTGCCGCTCGTGCTTGGGAAGGATATCGCGGGATCGCCGATTATCGCCGATATGGCGCGCATGCCGCATTTGCTGATCGCGGGCACCACCGGCTCCGGTAAATCCGTCGCGATCAACACGATGATCCTGTCGCTGCTCTATCGCCTGCCGCCGCAGAAATGCCGCTTCATCATGATCGACCCGAAGATGCTGGAACTTTCGGTTTATGAAGGCATCCCGCACCTGCTCGCCCCTGTCGTCACCGAGCCGAAGAAAGCGATCATGGCGCTGCGCTGGACCGTGCGCGAGATGGAAGAACGTTATCGCGCGATGTCGAAGCTCGGCGTACGTAATATCGAAGGCTACAATATGCGCCTGCGCGAAGCCGCGAAGAATGGCGAGAATTTGATGCGCACAGTGCAGACCGGTTTCGACAAAGAAACCGGCAAGCCGATTTACGAAGAACAACCGCTGGACCTCACGGAGCTTCCCTTCATCGTCGTAATCGTCGACGAAATGGCGGACCTCATGATCGTCGCCGGCAAGGAAATCGAAGGCGCCATTCAACGTCTCGCCCAGATGGCGCGCGCTGCCGGTATTCATATTCTCATGGCGACGCAGCGCCCGTCGGTCGACGTCATCACCGGTACGATCAAGGCAAACTTCCCGACGCGCATCAGCTTCCAAGTCACATCGAAGATCGACAGCCGTACCATTCTTGGCGAGCAAGGTGCGGAACAGCTGCTCGGCCAGGGCGACATGCTTTACATGGCGGGCGGCGGACGCATCACGCGCGTACACGGTCCCTTCGTGCGCGACGACGAAGTCGAAGCGATTGTGAAATTCCTCAAGAAGCAGGGCGAGCCGGAATATCTCGACGAAGTTACCGAAGACGACGGTCAGGGTGATTTCGGCGGCGGCGGTGCCGGCGGCAGCTTCGGGGGCGCAAGCTCAGGCGACGAACTTTACGACAAAGCGGTCGATATTGTTTTGCGCGAACGCAAGGCATCCACCAGCTTCATCCAGCGCCATCTGCAGCTCGGCTACAACAAAGCCGCGACCCTCATTGAACGCATGGAGCGCGAAGGCATCATCAGCAGTGCCAATGCCGTGGGCAAACGCGAGGTTTATGGTCGCGATCCCAACGAGGAATAAGGGCCTGAAATTAAAGGCGAAAATATTTATCTAATTGAAAAATAACAGAAAATTCGTATACTGCGTTAAGTCAGATTTAAGCAGATTGATATAGTATTCAAAGTTCATTTTGAAAGAATTTGATTATGTCGACTTTATCAGACTGGGATATCAGCAGCCATCAAGCACGACATGGCCAACCCCCTCTTGAAATGCATCGCGCGGATGGATGGGGTCGCGATCACATGCGCGTCGGCACGCATGGGCATGAAGATTACTCAGACGCTTTTATCCGCTACGAAATTGACCCGGCACGCAACCTTCTTTTTACCCAATTAAGCATGATGGATTCTGGCGATCGTATTGAGGGGCGTTCCACCGCACCGATTACCAATCTCGAAGACGGCAAGCAGATCGCCGCGCTTATTGACGATTTGATGAAGACACATGTTCAGGCTATCGATCCCAACGCCCAAGATTATTATCCGCTCAGCGAACTTGCCCAGCGGCATAAACGCCTCCCGGGGCGTTATATCGACGATACGATGGATTCTGCAGTGCGTGTTGCGGTTATCGCCAGCGAAATTCGACAGGGTGAACTAAAAACAGATCCACAATCGCTTATCGCCCGCTTTACAACTTTCTATCTTGGCGCACCCGTTGAAAATCCGGCAAGCACCGCAAAGATAACAAACGTACTCAATCATGCCCGTGCTGTTGTTTCACACCGTTCGTTCCGTGAAGCCGCAGAAAAAGCAAACAGGAATCAAATTCACGGTCGCTCACTTACAATCCAGGAACCTTTGATGACGGTTGTCGATCTGCAAACGATTTTGACGCTCTCTGGTAAACACACTCCTGTTCCTGGAAAACCGAGCGATTACGTTTCATCGGATTTGTTGAATCGCATGCTTGGCATCAATAATCGTTTTGCCAGCCGAACAGATAAGGTCACGTTTGATGCCGCGAGCAGGTTGATCGAAACCGCCTTTACCGAGCCGCCGCGCTACACGTTCCCGCGCTTATCGAATACCTCATACAGTATTGGGCACGATAATGCGGGCAGCGCCACGATTACCCTTTTCCATACTCATAAGGGCCGCGATACCGTCGAAACCTTCCCGGCAACCGCTCAAGGATTAAGCTTTTTCTTATCGGATTTGACGAATTTGCCCGAAATGGCAGCTCGCACGGATAGAGGCCCTACCTTGCGCACAGATGCCGCCATGCTTTCCAGCCTTGGCTCACTTATTGATGCGCCACACACAGAGGCTGCACCCAGCTATCCGGCTGGCCGCGTTACGCGCGCGACCCTCGAACATACCATTTAATCTCCTTTCCTTTGCCACAATTTCCGGCCATATCTTGGCCATGCGTAAACTCGTTCTCGCGTTCCTGTTTCTTGTCCTCGCCCTGCCCGCCATGGCGGCGGATGACAAAGCTACTGCCCCTATGCAGATGGACGATAAGGAACGTTTTGATCTCACCCGCATCGAGGATTATCTCAACGGCCTGAAAAGTATCTCGGCCGATTTCTTGCAGATCGACGATCGCGGCGGCATTATGCGCGGCACAATCCAGATCCAGCGCCCCGGCAAGATGCGCGTGAATTATGATCCGCCGAGCAAGGATTTCATCATCGCCGACGGCAGCAACGTTCACATCTGGAATGATGAGCTGAAAGAACAGACGAATGTGGATGAGGGCTCGAGCCTCGCCGAGTTCATCCTGCGCGATCCTGTGAAGCTAAGCGGTGACGTTGTTGTAACCAGCTTCAAGCGCTTCCCGGCAAAGCTGGAAATCACCCTGGTGCAAAAAGGCGATCCTGCTGCCGGCAAGCTAACTCTGATTTTTGAAGACCAACCGCTGAAGCTGCGGCAGTGGCGCGTGCTCGACCCGCAAGGCCATACGACCGGCGTCAATCTCGAGAACACGCGCGAAGGCGTGACCTTCCCCGCCAAGACCTTCCAATATATTCCGCCGAATTTCGGCGCCAATAAATCCCAGGCGCCGTAAGTGCGCATCGCAACCTGGAACATAAATTCCGTCCGTCTCCGCATCGGTATTGTCGAGCGTTTGATCGACGAGCAGAAGCCGGACGTTATCTGCCTGCAGGAAACCAAGACGGTTGACGAGACCTTTCCGCGCGAGGCACTCGCCAAGAAAGGCTATAAGCACCAGCATATCGCAGGCATGAAAAGCTATAATGGCGTCGCTATTCTCTCGCGTCTGCCGCTCACGAATACAGGCGGCAAGAACTGGCAGGGCAAAGAAGATTGCCGCCATATTTTTGCTGAGCTTCCCAACGGCATCGAAGTCCATAATTGCTATGTGCCCGCGGGTGGCGATATTCCCGACCCGAAAGCCAACCCAAAATTTGCGCACAAACTCGGCTTTCTCGATGAAAAAGCGGCGTGGTGGAAATCACGCAAGGACAAGAAACAGAAAATCCTCGTCGGCGATTTGAATGTGGCGCCGATGGAGCATGATGTCTGGTCACACAAACAAATGCTCGGCGTGGTCTCCCACACGCCGATCGAAGTCGAGAAACTCACGGCATGGCAGAAAGCGCATAACTGGTACGATGCTGTACGGCACTTCACGCCCGCTGAGGAAAAGCTTTATTCATGGTGGAGTTATCGCGCGGCGGATTGGCGAGCGTCTGATCGAGGCCGTCGCCTCGATCACATATGGGTGACGCCCGGCCTTACCTCATCGCTCAAGAAGGCCAAGATTATCAAGGATGCGCGCGGCTGGGACCCAAAGCCGAGCGACCATGTGCCGGTGCTGATCGATATCGCTTAGGCCTTATGGTAGCCGCGATACCATTCGACAAATCTCGGGATGCCTTCGGCGATTGTGGTTTTCGGCTTATAGCCAAGATCGCGCGTGCTTGAAGTGATATCGGCGAAAGTTTCTTTCACATCTCCCGGCTGCATCGGTTGGAAATCATACTCTGCCTTTTTGCCGAGCGCTTTTTCGAGCGTGCCGATGAAATCCATCAAGTCTTCGGCTTTTGAATTGCCAAGATTGTAAAGCGCAGCTGGAACATCGCCCGTCGGCACCCGATCAATCGAGGCCAGCACACCAGCCACGACATCGTCGATATATGTGAAATCGCGCTTCAGCTTGCCGTTATTGAAAACCGGGATTGGCTTGCCCGCCATGATTTGCGCCGTGAATTTATAGGCCGCCATGTCAGGCCGGCCCCACGGGCCATAAACCGTAAAGAACCGCAGGCCTGTGACGGGAAGCTTGTAAAGATAGGCATAAGTCCACGCCATCAATTCGCCCGCACGTTTCGTCGCGGCATACAGCGAAACCGGTTTATCGACAGCGTCTTCCACAGCAAACGGCACCTTTGTATTGCCGCCATATACCGACGAAGAACTGGCATAGACGAAATGCTTGAGACCGGGCATCGCGCGCGCCAGTTCCAGCATCACCGTCTGGCCCATAACGTTAGAATGAACATAGATCTGCGGATGCGTGAGAGAATGACGAACGCCCGCCTGCGCCGCGAGATGTACGATGTGCGTCGCGCCTGACTTAGCAAGCGCTGCCATCGCCTCTTTATCGGCAATATCGATTTTGTGGAATGTGAAATTTTTGTGCGCCTTGAGTTTCGCGAGGCGCGCGTCTTTCAGGCTCACTTCATAATAATCATTGAGATTATCGACGCCGATAACTTCGTCACCGCGTACGAGCAAAGTGTTGGCGACATGAAAACCGATAAAGCCCGCTGCACCCGTTACCAAAACGCGCATTAAAGACTCCAATAACGCAGGCCTTGTGGCAGCGATTTTTCATCGAGCACGGATTTGATATCGAT
>DASTLS010000005.1:0-4433 GCA_035714725.1 Alphaproteobacteria bacterium
AGCTGCCGCAGAATCCGCATTTGCCGATGCCTTCATTCGCGAATTGCCGCAGGGCTATGACACGCTGGTTGGCGAGCATGGCGTGAAGCTTTCCGGTGGCCAGCGCCAGCGTATTGCGATTGCTCGTGCGATGTTGCGTAACGCGCCGATCCTCTTGCTTGATGAGGCGACATCGGCGCTCGACAATGAATCCGAACGCGCAGTTCAGGCCGCGTTGAAGCGCTTGCAGCAGGGGCGCACAACGATTGTCGTGGCGCACCGTTTGTCCACGATTGTAGATGCCGATCAGATTGTTGTTCTTGAGGACGGCAAGCTGGTTGAGCAGGGCACGCATACCGAGCTTCTGGCGCAGCAGGGCGTCTATGCACGGCTTTACGGCATGCAGGCGGAGTTTGCCGCATGACGCGGATTTAGGGAGAGCAGGGATGGCAAAAGGGCATTTAGTGCGTCGCGCAGGCGGATGGGTCCTTACCTTGATCCTCGTCTATGTCGTGTTCATCGCGGCGCTCGGCCTGATGCAAAAGCATCTTATGTATTTCCCTGACCCCACACGCTTCGTGCCCGATGAATGGGCACTGAAAGAGCTCGAGCCGCTGGAAGCCAAAACCGAAGACGGCCTCACGATCACGAGCTGGTATCGCGCAGCGAAGACCAAAGACAAATTCACGATTGTCTTCTTTCAGGGCAATGCCGGCCACCTCGGTTACCGCAATTATAAGGTGCGGCCATGGCTCGATGCCGGATATGGCGTGCTGATGGTGGGGTATCGCGGCTTCGGTAATCCTGGCTCGCCTTCGGAAGAAGGCCTCTACATGGATGCGCAAGCCGCCATCGAAGCACTCAAGAAACTAGGCGTGCAGGAAAAGGCAATCGTGCTTTATGGTGAATCCATGGGCACTGGTGTCGCAACACAGATGGCGACGGAATACAACGCTTCCGCCCTCATTCTTGAATCGCCTTATACGTCAGTCCCAGATGTCGGAGCAGACCGCTATCCGCTCGTGCCGGTGCATCTGCTGGTCCATGATCATTATGACTCGATTGGTAAGATCAAGGATGTGCACATGCCGCTTTTGTTGCTGCATGGCGAGTTGGATAACGTTGTGCCGATCAAGTTCGGCAAAAAGCTGTTCGCGGCGGCGAATGAGCCAAAGCAGGCGGAATATGTTCCCGATGCCGGTCATAACGATGTCTATACGTTGCGCGTGCAGCAGGTGATCTTGAATTTCCTCTCGAAGCTGCCGACAGACCCGCTGCTTGAGGCTAAGCCGGATGCAGATACCGCGAAACCGGCGCAGGCCCCTCAGGACCAAAAATGATCCGTAAGCTTATTGCTGTTTTGGTGATTGGCTTCGTGCTGGTAGCCGCGGCTGTTCTTTATTTCTATGAGCCGCCAGGGAAGGGCCCGGAATTTCCGAAGGCTGAACTCGATGTCCTGCGTGCCGACGGCACATCCATCCATTATCATGTGGAAGTCGCGACGACGCTGGAGCAGGAGATGTTCGGCCTCATGTTCCGCAAATACATGCCGCAAGATCACGGCATGATTTTCATCTATAACCCGCCGCAACAGGTCAGCATGTGGATGAAGGACACCTACATCCCGCTCGACATGCTCTATGTCCGTGCCGACGGCACCATCGAAAAAATCATCACAGAGGCCCAGCCGCTTAATTACACGCCCCTGTCGTCCGATGAGCCTGTCCATGGGGTGATCGAGCTGAATGCGGGCGAAGTGGCGCGAGAAGGCCTTAAAAAAGGCGATAAAATCGTGTTTCCGGGCTTTGGCCAAAACCCCTAAAAGGCCGTAAAGCGGCTTGCTGTTGGGGCCACTTTCCATTATCTCATAGGGCGGGCGGGGAGTAGCGCAGTCTGGTAGCGCATCTGGTTTGGGACCAGAGGGCCGCAAGTTCGAATCTTGTCTCCCCGACCACTTTTCTGAAGGATCCTCTATGCGTGTACGCATCTATCGTCCTGCAAAATCTGCTGCGCAAGCTGGTCGTGCCAAAACGCATGCATGGCTTTTGGAGCCGGAATTGCTGACGCCACGCGCGCCGGAATCCCTGATGGGGTGGGTGAGCGCCTCCGACACGATGAGCGAGATGCGTGGACGTTTACGTTTCCGCAGCCCGGAAGAAGCTGTCGCTTTTGCCAATAAGAATGGCTGGGAGTACGTGATTGAGGAGCCGTCCGAGCGCCGCATCACGCCCCGCAATTACCTCGATAACTTCCGGATTACTCGCCCGGAAGACGAGGAAAGACAGCATAAAAGCTAGTCCAAACGCACGGAAACCAATTTTTAGTATCATCCGTGGATGATGGCCCCTACGTGCCCGTAGCTCAGTTGGATAGAGCAGTCGCCTTCTAAGCGACAGGTCACAGGTTCGAATCCTGTCGGGCACGCCAGCCTTTACTTTATATCTAGTCCAGGCACTGGTCTGCTGGTCATTTTCGGACGATTAAGATTGTCGTTCGCGACTTCTAACATCAGTTTTGCGACGTCTTTACCGAATAGACCGACAAAAAATTCCTGGTTCTCTTCATGTCGCGCGATGGCTTCCTGCAAATTGCGTGGCAAGAGCACGGGGTTGGAATGATCGAGAAGTTCGGCCTTAATCTCATCTGCTCCCATATGTGAGAACATTTGAAGCCCGAGCCTGTCGCCGGCAAGTTGTTGCAATACGCGCAAAGACCTGACGCCTGATTGGTCAGCGCCGCGAACTTCTTGTCTGAAGTTGCTGCCATCCGCTTGTCTTTGTTCCAGATAGCCTGCGCCTCTCTGGCCAGCCATAGATGCGATCAACTCATTACCTTCGCGGGTATAAGGGCTGAATTTCACAAAGTGACCACCAAATTTGGTTTCGCCATGCGTTGCCGTGGCAGGCCGCGCTTCTGCCATATCGGCGGCAATGATGATTGGATCGGCACTATGTCTCGACAGTCTTTCATATGAATCGGGCGTGAGATGCATGCCTAAGGCTGAAAGCTGAACCGTGGTGATGAAGCCTTTTTGCATGCGATACGCCAGATCGTTTCCATCCATCGTAGCTTTATCAAACATGGGATAGGCGGCCACATTTTGGCTATCCAGTGTCTTAACACTCAAATTGGTTTGGTCCGCATTGCCCGGCATACCGGCAAAATAAATGCCGCGTTTCTCGAGGTCTCCAAGAGTTTTGACCTCTCCGATCAACTCTTTGAGATTGCCTTGGATGTGGCCGTTCAAATGCAGCCACATGACGACTGATGAAATGTCCACAAGCTTTGCGGCGTCTTGCGGTTCCAGGAATTTGGGGGCGAATGAACCGTGCATACCATTAGCTTCAAGATAGCTCATGGTGACGGCCTCCATTTTATCCGCAGCGGCAATAGCAGCTGACGGGGCCATATTCTCATGTCCTATAACGATCTCGCGTCTTAGCAGGCGTCGCGGCGCATTAGAAACGATCGTCTCCTCATGTTTTTGGTCATACATTTGATCCGGAGATAAGTCGGGGACAAAGAAACGATAGGCTGGATTTGCTTTGCCATCCTTGAACCATTCATGACCAGCGGAGTTATTAAAAAAGACCCAGGCCTGTCCTTCGGTCTTTACCATTGTGAGGGCTGGAACTGCAGGCTTTGCGTAGACTTCTAACGCAGGGTAATCGACGTCAGAAAATTGGCCGTCAGGTTGGATTTCAGCGGCCGTCGCGAACTCCATTTCTGTGCCCATTTGCAGGTGCGCGTCTTGCCCACGATTTTTCCGGGAAAAAATTTCCTGGATCAAATCACTTTCTATTTTAACTCTCTCCAGGCAAAGCTCGGCGAGTTCTTGTTGGTTAGACATTGGGTCCTGCAAATCTGGTTGCTGTTTTGCCGTATGCTATACGAAAATGGCTGTGGCGAGTGCCACTCAAAAAGAATAGAAACCGCCTGAATTAACCATAAAATTGGAAAATCGATAGGTTTATGCCGTTACGTTATTGGGGTGTGATCCTCGGCGCTGGTTCTGCGAGGTCAGGCTTCGAGCTGCGAAGCTACAAGGTAATTTGGGGGCAACTGAAAGTAATGCCTCACATTGACCCGCCTTACAGCCTATCGGGTATAATAGAGGCTTATGAAAGCGGTCGATTTAAGCCGTTTGAAAAAGATTTTTAAAAGGAAGACGCATGGCCGCGCAAAGCTGGAATATTGGCGAACTGAAAATTACTGAAGTCATTCAGTTCGAAGGCGTTGAGGCCAGCCGGCTTGTCGGCGATGGCACTCTCCCTGACGCTACGCCGGAAGTAGTGTCTGCATTTCATGAGCTTAAACCTCTGTATGTCAACGAACAGAATGAGCTGCTTTGGGCTGTGCGCGCCTATGTCGTTCGCACACCGGATAACAGGCTCATCTTGCTTGATACGTGTTTAGGCGACGATAAGCATTTCCCCGGCCAGCTCCAGATGTGG
>DASTLS010000006.1:0-2448 GCA_035714725.1 Alphaproteobacteria bacterium
AGAAGCCAAGGCCTTTGGTCTCATCGACGAAGTCGTGAGCAAGCGCCCCGGCGGCACCGAAAACGAGAAGAAAGCGGCTTAATAATCCGGTAACCAAGTCAGTCCTAAAATGTTCCTGACGGTCTGGAAAAGAAGAGAGAAAAAATGACCAAGTCCACCACAGCATCCGGCGATTCAAAGAACACGCTCTACTGCTCTTTCTGCGGCAAAAGCCAGCATGAAGTGCGGAAGCTGATCGCAGGTCCAACGGTATTCATCTGCGATGAATGCGTCGAGCTGTGCATGGACATCATCCGCGAGGAAAGCAAGACCACGCTGGTGAAGTCGAAGGATGGCGTGCCGACGCCAAAGGACATCATGACCGTGCTGGATGACTATGTCATCGGGCAGGAACATGCGAAGCGCGTTCTCTCTGTCGCCGTTCACAATCACTATAAGCGCCTCGCTCATGGCGCGCGCAACTCGGACGTTGAGTTGGCGAAGTCGAATATCTTGCTCGCAGGTCCTACCGGTTGCGGTAAAACGCTTCTGGCGCAGACGCTTGCGCGCATCATCGATGTGCCGTTCACGATGGCCGATGCTACGACGCTTACCGAAGCCGGTTATGTCGGTGAAGACGTCGAAAACATCATCCTCAAGCTGCTGCAAGCATCCGACTACAACGTCGAGCGTGCCCAGCGCGGTATCGTTTACATCGACGAAATCGACAAAATCAGCCGCAAGTCCGACAATCCTTCGATCACCCGCGACGTTTCGGGCGAAGGCGTTCAGCAGGCGCTCCTCAAGATCATGGAAGGCACGGTTGCATCCGTTCCTCCGCAGGGCGGCCGTAAACATCCGCAGCAGGAATTCCTGCAGGTTGATACGACCAACATTCTCTTCATCTGCGGTGGCGCGTTCGCCGGCCTTGAAAAGATCATCTCGGCCCGCGGTCGGGGCACCTCGATCGGCTTCGGTGCCGATGTCCGTGGTCCCGATGAACGTCGCGCCGGCGAAGTGCTCCGCGAAGTCGAGCCGGAAGATTTGCTGAAGTTCGGTCTCATTCCCGAATTCGTAGGTCGTCTGCCGGTTGTGGCGACGCTCAACGATCTGGATGAAGCTGCGCTCATCGACATTCTCAGCCGTCCGAAGAACGCGATCGTCAAACAGTTCCAACGTCTGTTCGAGATGGAAGATATCCAACTCGATGTCGGCGAAGATGCTCTCAAGGCCATCGCTCAGAAGGCGATTGCCCGTAAGACCGGCGCACGTGGTCTGCGCTCGATCATGGAATCAGTGCTGCTCGATTCGATGTATGAATTGCCGGGCAGCACGGATGTCGAGAAAGTGGTTATCAACAGGGATGTGGTCGAAGGCAAAGCGAAGCCGATCTACGTTCACGGCGATAAGCGCGAAGCCACGGCTGCGGCCAAAGCTTAAAATCGCATTCGGAATTTAACCATAATTCTCTAGTTTGTTTTGTGTGCGTAAGTGTTGACGCGGGCATGATTGCGCCCCTTGAAATCGACAAACAAATACCAATCTGTTAACTATCTGATCCTAGAATCTTCCTAGGTCAGTATGCGGAATCACTTCATTCTGCATGTCTCTTTAAAGCCCTAAAAGGCGGAAGGATTTCCATGGTTATGCAGTCTGCGGGAGGCGCGCTTTATCCGGTTTTGCCGTTGCGCGATATCGTTGTATTCCCGCATATGATTGTTCCGCTGTTCGTCGGTCGCGAAAAATCCGTTCGCGCGCTCGAAGACGTTATGCAGGACGACAAGCAGATCATGCTGTTGACGCAAAAGAATGCGACGCAGGACGATCCTGCACGCGAAGATCTTTTCACGCTCGGTACAGTCGGTACCGTTCTCCAGCTTTTGAAATTGCCCGACGGCACCGTGAAGGTACTGGTCGAAGGCGGCCATCGCGCCAAGGTCACGCGCTTCACCGAGAATAACGATTTCTTCCAGGCGTTCGCCGAACCGATCGAAGAGTTCGTCGGTGACAAGGCGGAGCTGGATGCGCTTGCGCGTGCCGTCGTCGGCCAGTTCGATCAGTACATCAAGCTGAATAAAAAAATTCCGCCGGAAGTCATGGTCTCGGTTAATCAGATCGAAGAGCCGGCGAAGCTTGCAGACACAATTGCCTCGCATCTTGCGCTCAAGATTGCCGATAAGCAATCGCTGCTCGAAACGGTTTCGGTGAATGATCGCCTTGAGAAGATCTTCGGCTTCATGGAAGGCGAGATCGGCGTTCTGCAAGTCGAGAAGAAAATCCGTACCCGCGTCAAGAAGCAGATGGAGAAGACGCAGCGCGACTACTATCTGAATGAGCAGATGAAGGCCATTCAGAAGGAACTTGGCGAAGGCGAAGACGGCAAGGGTGAGGCCGACGAGCTGGAGCAGCGCATCAACAAGACCGCGATGTCGAAGGAAGCTAAGGAAAAGTCTTTGGCTGAGCTCAAGA
>DASTLS010000007.1:0-1616 GCA_035714725.1 Alphaproteobacteria bacterium
GCTGCTGTGAATGCGGCCGCTTTCTGAGCGACGCACAGGTTTTCGATTGCCACGGCTGCCCGAAATGCGGCGCGGACAACCGACCATAGGTGGAGGTAAGCAATGAAACTTGACGAACTCATTCGGCGTGTCGGTGTTGACAACGTTGGTGTGCAACTCCTGAACGAGTCGGTCATTAACGCTAAGCAACGTCGTGGCTATGTCGAGTTGTCTTTCGGGACCGACTGCGTCTCCATGCACGACATCGCCATGGGCGAATGGGAGAACGTGGTCTTCGTTGTCAGTGTGAGGCGCCAAGCATTTGAGGTGGCACGCGACGCTGCCGCCCCGCAACCGGCAAGCGGAGGCGGGAAGTGAGCGACGTAACGATCGAACACGGGAACGCCCTGATTCACATTCACAACATGACGCCGCCGATGATGATCGAGTGCGCCATGTGTCCGGCTGTTGGCGACTGGCTTCATTGCGTGCCGTACTACTGTGGACCGGTGGCGGAGGGATGCAGCGAAGGTGGTTATCGCGCGGTATGCCCGCAATGTCATGTTCGGTGGGCGCGCTGGAACGATTCTCTCAAGTACTACGGAGCCTGAGGCATGAAAGAACGCCCGATCCTTATGAATGGCGCCATGGTGCGCGCCACGCTGCGCGATGAAGACCCGAAGACACAGACTCGTCGCATCGTGAAGCCGCAGCCACCGGCGGCCGCTCGAGAGGTATTCACGTTTCATCATCCTGACCCGCGCACGCACTTTTATGGGTTCGACGGCGATGCGTTGATGGATTGGGCGCAGCCGTGCCCGTATGGCGAAGTTGGCGACCGTCTGTATGTGCGCGAGACGTGGCAGCACAGCAATTACCCATTTGGCCCATACGACCCGGATTGCTTGGTGTTCTATCGCGCCGACTATCTCGACGATCCACTTGGCCCCGACCTTGAACGGTCAGCCGATGGCATCCGCCGCCAGTGGCGCCCGTCGATTCACATGCCTCGCGCCGCCGTGCGCACCATTCTCGAAGTCACTGGCGTGCGCGTCGAGCGATTGCAGAAGATCAGCGAGGATGACGCTCGCGCCGAGGGCGTCGAAGCAAGCGCAAATCCGGTCTTCCCTTACGCGTACGCGTTTGGCCAACTGTGGGAGAGCATTAACGGAAAGGGATCGTGGTACGCAAATCCGTGGGTGTGGGTTGTGGAATTCAAACGAATCGAAACATCTGGAGGTGGGAATGCCGTTGCCCTATGAAAACGCCACCAGCGGCGATCGCGCGGTGCAGGATATGCAAAAGATTCTGCGCGCATTCGGCTGCGACAAGTTCGGCCACATGCTTGATTTCTCGGCTGGCGAACTGCTCGTCCAGTTCGAATACCGTGGGCGCCAGATCAGTGTCAAGGCAAATGCTAATGGCTACGCCCAACGTTGGCTGAAAGAGCACCCATATTCGAGCCGCATGAAGAGCTCCAAGGCCCAACATGAGGCGAAAGCAAGGGAGATCGGCGCGGTCGCTGTTTATTCGATCCTGCGAGACTGGATTAAAGGCCAGATCACGGCCATCGAGACCGGCATTCTGTCGTTCGAAGGGGCGTTCCTCGGGCAGATTATGCTGCCCACCGGCAAGAC
>DASTLS010000008.1:0-7251 GCA_035714725.1 Alphaproteobacteria bacterium
CGCTTCGACGATCCGATGGTTCAAAAAGATATCAACCTGATGCCGTACAAAATTGCAAAGAACAGCAACGGCGACGCATGGGTCGAAGCCGGTGGCAAGAATTACAGCCCGTCGGAAATCTCCGCCTTCATTCTGATGAAGATGAAAGAAACCGCCGAAGCCTATCTCGGTGAAAAAGTGACGCAAGCCGTCATCACTGTTCCTGCTTACTTCAACGATAGCCAACGTCAGGCAACCAAAGATGCCGGCAAGATCGCGGGCCTCGAAGTCCTGCGCATCATCAACGAGCCAACAGCAGCTGCGCTCGCCTACGGCATGGAAAAGAAGAAATCCGGCACCGTGGCCATCTATGACCTCGGCGGCGGCACCTTCGACGTGTCCATCCTCGAAATCGGTGATGGCGTTTTCGAAGTGAAATCGACCAACGGCGATACCTTCCTCGGCGGTGAAGATTTCGACACGCGCGTTGTGGATTTCCTCTGCGACGAATTCAAGAAGGAACAGGCTATCGACCTGCGCCAAGATCGCTTGGCACTTCAGCGCCTCAAGGAAGCTGCGGAAAAGGCGAAGATCGAACTTTCGAGCGCGATGCAGACGGAAGTGAACTTGCCATTCATCACGGCCGACGCCTCAGGCCCCAAGCATCTTTCGATCAAGCTGACACGCGCCAAGCTGGAATCGCTGGTCGATGACCTCGTCCAGAAGACGGTTGAGCCGTGCAAATTGGCACTCAAAGATGCCGGTATCAAAGCTTCGGAAATCAATGAGGTCATCCTCGTCGGCGGTATGACCCGCATGCCGAAGGTGATCGAGACCGTGAAGCAATTCTTCGGTCGCGAACCGCATCGCGGCGTGAACCCGGACGAAGTGGTAGCAGTCGGCGCAGCCATTCAGGGCGGCGTGCTGAAGGGCGACGTTAAAGACGTCCTCCTCCTCGACGTAACACCGCTGTCGCTCGGCATCGAAACGCTGGGTGGCGTGTTTACACGTCTTATCGACCGCAATACGACTATTCCGACCAAGAAGAGCCAGGTCTTCTCGACCGCCGAAGACAATCAAAACGCAGTGACCATCCGCGTTGCCCAAGGCGAGCGTGAAATGTCAGCTGATAACAAGCAGCTCGGCCAGTTCGACCTCGTCGGCATCCCTCCCGCTCCGCGCGGCGTGCCGCAAGTTGAAGTGACCTTCGATATCGATGCCAACGGCATCGTCAGCGTCACAGCGAAGGACAAGGCCACGAACAAGGAACAGCAGATCAAGATCCAGGCCTCAGGCGGCCTCTCGGATGCTGACATCCAGCGCATGGTCAAGGAAGCCGAAGCCAATGCCGGCGAAGACAAGAAGCGCCGCGAAGCGGTCGAAGCCCGTAATCAGGCCGACGCCCTCATCCACACAACCGAGAAGACGATCAAAGATCTCGGTGACAAGGTTGAAGCCGGCGACAAGAGCGCGATTGAAAGCGCGATTGCCGACCTTAAGGGCGTGCTTGAAAGCGGCGATGCCTCTAGCATCAAGGCGAAGTCGGAAGCCCTCGCGCAGGTCTCTATGAAGCTCGGTGAACAGCTGTATAAGAACCAGCAGGAAGCCGCTGCCACAGGCGGCGCTGCTCCGGAAGGTGCCGCACAAGCTCAGGCCGAACCGGGCGTCGTCGATGCCGAGTTCAGCGAAGTTAAGGACGACAAGAAGAACGGCACCAACTAAAAGTAACGGCACGCCTTTATAGGATTAAGCATGGCTAAAGCCGATTACTACGATCTTCTCGGCGTTGCGCGCACAGCCAACGCCGAAGAGATCAAGAAAGCCTATCGCAAGAAAGCGATGGAGCATCACCCGGACAAAAATCCGGGCAACAAGGATGCCGAGCACAAATTCAAGGAATGCAGCGAAGCCTATCAGGTGCTGAGCGACTATGAACGTCGCGCAGCCTATGACCGTTATGGCCATGCCGCGTTCGAACAAGGTGGCGGAGGCGGTTTCGGCGGCTTTGAATTCGGCGCAGGTTTTGCCGATATCTTCGATGAAATGTTCGGTGAAATTCTGGGTGGCGGCCGCCAGCGCGGCAATGCCCAAAGTGCGCAACGCGGCGCCGATTTACGCTACGACCTCGATATATCGCTCGAGGAAGCGTTTCGCGGTTCGGATAAGAACATCACAATCTCCAACTCTGTTTCCTGCGTTGATTGCAAAGGCCAGGGCGCTGCGCCCGGCACGCAACCGACCGATTGCAGCATGTGCCGCGGCATCGGTCGCGTTCGCGCACAGCAGGGCTTTTTCACCATCGAGCGCACCTGCCCCACCTGCCAAGGTGCCGGCCGCGTAATTCAGACCCCATGCAAATCCTGCACCGGCAGCGGCCGCACGCGACAAGAACGCACGCTAGCCGTTACTATTCCTCCGGGCGTTGAGGATGGCACACGCATCCGTTTAGCCGGCGAAGGCGAAGCGGGCATGCGCGGCGGAAATTCAGGCGACCTCTATGTCATTCTCGAAATTGGCCAGCATCCGATCTTCCAGCGCGACGGCGCCAACCTTTATTGCCGCGTGCCGATACCGATGACGACGGCATCCCTCGGCGGTAGCATCGAAGTGCCGACCATCGAAGGCGAGCTGACGGAGTTGAAAGTTGAGCCCGCAACGCAAGCGGGCCATCGCACGCGTATGAAGCATAAAGGCATGTCGATCCTCCGTAGCCATGCGCGCGGCGATTTGTATGTCGAACTGGCGGTTGAAACACCTGTTAATCTGAACAAGCGCCAGAAAGAGCTTCTCAAGGAATTCGCCGACGAAGCCGAGAAAAACAAAACCCACCCTGAAAGCGAAGGTTTTGTCGGCAAGGTCAAAGAGATTTTCGGCAAAGCCAAGGCATGAGCAGCGAGGCAGCCCTAGAGCGGCTGTTGAAGCAAATTCGTGCGTGCAACCATTGTGGCGATGCCCTGCCACTCGGTCCCAATCCCACCGTCCGCGCCAATCGAAACGCCAAAATCCTGATCATCGGGCAAGCGCCGGGCACCAAGGTCCATAAGACCAGCATCCCGTGGAATGACGCGTCAGGCGATAATTTGCGCAACTGGCTCGGTCTCACGCGCGACGAATTTTACGATGAAAATAATATCGCCATTGTGCCGATGGGCTTTTGTTATCCCGGCCGCGGCAAATCCGGCGACAATCCACCACGCCCCGAATGCGCGCCGAAATGGCATGCGAAACTTCATGCTCAGATGCCGAATATCAAACTCACGCTTTTGATCGGGCAATATGCCCTCGCCTATTATCTCGGCGATACGCGCAAGAAGACGCTCACGGACACTGTGAAAGCATGGAAAGAATATATGCCGAAGGGCTTTATGCCGCTCGTGCATCCCTCGCCGCGCAACCGGCTCTGGATGCGACGCAACCCATGGTTCGAAAAGAAAATCGTCCCGGAATTACGCCGCGTAGTTGCGAACGCCCTCTTCGTTTAACAGCTTTACCTTCAAATCAAGGCTGCTGCCAAAACCGCCGAGCCTGCCATTGCTGCCGACCACACGATGGCACGGTACGACCAGTGGCACAGGATTAGCACCGCACGCACTACCGACAGCACGCACTGCACGCGGCCGATTGATACGCTTCGCCACTTCCGCATAGCTGATCACTTCGCCCTGCGGAATTTCGAGAATGGTTTTCCAGACATCCTGCTGAAAGCGCGTGCCGGTCATGAGAATGCGCGGGAGAGGACGGCCACGCAGAATGGCCTGAGCCACAATGCCGGTCGCCTTTTTATCCAGCACAAATTCGGTATCCGGCCAGCTTTCGGCCCAATCTTTCATAACGAGTGCTGCCTTGCGCTTGCGCGTAAATTCAACGCGGCAGAGAAGGCCATCTTCCGTGAGGCCGATCATCAGCGGCGTATAAGGCGATGGATGAAAACCCCAGCGCACAAGGCGCGGCGGCTTCAGCTGGAATGCGAGTTTGAGTTTCGGGCTTTGAAGGCTGGTGCGGCTTTTCATCTGCGCTTCCTCCTCACTGATTAAATCCGAGTCCGTAATCAATTGCATTGACCGTGCAAAAAAGCAATAAAGTCCAAACTGCTTTTCCACATCAAGATCGCCATGCAACCTCAAGACATCGATGAATTTTTTCGTCGCCTTGCGAAAGAGCGACCGGAGCCGAAGACGGAATTAAATTACGTCAACGACTACACGTTGCTGGTCGCGGTCGTGCTGTCGGCACAGGCAACCGACGTCGGCGTTAACCGGGCGACCGAGTCGCTCTTTAAGATTATCCGTACGCCGGAACAGATGCTGGCGCTGGGTGAAACCGGCCTCAAAAAATACGTCAAGACCATCGGCCTCTATAACGGTAAGGCCAAGAACATCATCGCCCTCTCCAAAATTCTGGTCGAGCAGTTCGGCGGCAAAATTCCACGCACACGTGAGGAACTGCAGAGCCTGCCGGGCGTCGGACGCAAAACGGCTAATGTTATTCTGAATGTGGCTTACGGCGAACATACGCTGGCGGTCGATACCCATGTTTTCCGTGTCTCGAACCGTACAGGTCTCGCTAAGGGCAAAACGCCCGAAGAAGTCGAAGATAAACTTATGAAGGTGGTGCCGAAGAAGTGGCTAGAGCATGCCCACCACTGGCTCATTCTACATGGGCGCTATACCTGCAAGGCACGTGTTCCTGCCTGCCCTACCTGCATCGTGCGCGACCTCTGCGCCTTTAAGGAAAAAACCAAAGCCTGAAAACAAAAACGGCGGTCCGAAGACCGCCGTTTTAAATTCACGCGTGGGCGAATTAGGCGCTCTTGCGCTCTTCGTCCTGCGACTGATCCGACAACAAGTCTTCGTCGGTCGGCGCAACGAACTTAGCTGCGCTCTTGAAGCTGTTCGGAGCCTGGTTGTGAGCAGCACCGCCGCCCGTGACCTGAACTTCGCCGATGATCTGGCCACCAGCGTTCACTTCGAGTTCGCCGTACTTGACCATGCCGCTGATGCGACCGGTTGAGCGAACTGTGAGGCGACCGCGAACGACGAGCTGACCGTCGAAACGACCAGCGATGTCGGCAGCTTCGATTTCAACTGCGCCACGGAACTGACCGCTCTCGGTGATTTCGAGGAGCTTGCCGTCGCTGAGCTTGGCTTCAACTTTACCTTCGACGACGAGAATATCGCATGAGGTGATTTCGCCGGCGAGCGAGAGGCCCTTACCGACTGTGAGCTTCTTTTCGCCATCGGCGGCAACCGAAGAACGGCGCGTACCGGGGAGGTCTACAATGCGACGGCCAACGGAAGGTGAAGCGGCGCGCGGCGCTGCCGGGCTGCTGACGGTCGTGGAAACTGAGTTATCCTGAGCTTGTGCTTCTTCGCCTTCTTTGCGTGGTCCAAACATTCGTTACTCCTCCGAAATGGCCTTGTGAATGAAGGTGTTCGCGATAACACGGGTCGGGCCAAAATGGCAAGGGCTTCATCGTTTAAAAGCGCAAATAAAGGACTTGCACAGTATTAGGCTTTTGATTTTATGCGTGGATTCACGCATGATATTTTTTTGCCAAAAGGAGCCCTGATGAGTGACGTTTCCCATGATGTTTGCGCGATCGGTAACGCCCTAGTTGACGTGATCGCGGACGCCGGAGACGACTTCCTGCGCGAGCATAAAATTCCGAAGGGCGGCATGATGCTGATCGACGCCGAGCGCGCCGCGATGCTTTATGATGTCATTGGACCCACCATGCAAATCTCCGGCGGCTCTGCCGGCAACACCGTCGCGGGCATCGCTTCGCTCGGCGGACGCCCTGCTTATATGGGTAAAGTTCAGGCCGATCAGCTCGGCGCCATTTTCCGCCATGACATGCATGCGAGCGGCGTGCACTTCGCCACTTCGATGGGCGAACGCCGTTTACAATTTCGCAATGTGGAAGTTGAACGCCGCAAGAGCGCACCGACCGGACGTTGCATCATCCTTGTGACGCCCGATGCGCAACGCAGCATGTGTACTTATCTCGGCGCTGCTGTCGAGTTCCGTTCCGAAGATGTGCAGTTGGATGTCATCCGCAATTCACAGATCACCTATCTCGAAGGTTATCTGTTCGATCCACCAGAAGCGAAAAAGGCATTCTATCTCGCCGCAAAAACCGCGCATGAAAGCGGACGGCAATTGTCGCTCACGCTGTCCGACACATTCTGCGTCGATCGTCACCGCGACGAGTTCCTCGATCTAATCAAAACCAATGTCGATATCCTCTTCGCTAACCAGAATGAGTTGATGGCGCTGTATAAAACGACCGATCTGGAAGCGGCCATCTCCGAGGCCCGAATCCATTGCAAAATCGCGGTTACAACGCGCAGCGAAAAGGGTGCAATTATCACATCCGGCCAGGAAACTTATGAAGTTGCCGCAGCGCCCGTTGCGAAAGTGGTTGATACAACAGGCGCTGGCGATCTCTATGCCGCGGGCTTTTTGTATGGCGTGACACAAGGTAAGAGCCTTGAGGAATCGGGCCGTATTGGTGCTATCGCCGCCGCCGAAGTGATCAGCCATTACGGGCCGCGCCCACAGAAGAAGCTGAAAGATTTGCTGTCGAAGAAACCAGCCGCTTAAAAAGAGCAGAATGCCCCAACGCACCCTCATCCGTTCCGCCCGGACACGCACACGCACCAAGCGCACATGGATGCCGGAAAGCCTGCGCGACACGATGGTGCGTGGTATCCACATTGCCATCGGCGCTTGCATCATCGCACTCGCGCTCGCGATTGCACTCGCGATGTTCACTTACGACCCGCGCGACATTTCGTGGAACACGGCGGCGAGCACCACCTACTCAACCATCACGCATAATTGGGTTGGCTCTTTCGGTAGCCACAGCGCGGATGTCATTTGGCAGTTCTTTGGCTTCAGCGGCGTTTTGATCGCTGTCATCCTCGCATCATGGGGGTGGCGCGTCGCATCCGGCCGCGGGCTCGATCTTTTATTGTGGCGCATTTTGGCGTCTTTCGTTGCCCTGCTCACCTTCTCTGTCACCTTCGCGATTTTCAATTTCAAATTCTCGGCGGGTGGCCCTGCCCTCGGCGGCGCGTTCGGCAAGATTGCAGCGACAAGCCTGACATCTCTCCTGCCCGCCGCATGGGGCGGTTATCTGATCGTAGCAATCATGTTGGTAATTGCGCTGATTGCACTTTATATGGCGTGTGCGCTGACGCTTGATGAATGGCAGGTCGTAGCCGGCGCTATCCATGACGCCATCATGTGGGCTGCCTATAAGGTTTATCG
>DASTLS010000009.1:0-19779 GCA_035714725.1 Alphaproteobacteria bacterium
AGAGAATCAGGCTTGCTGTCATCGCCCTGAATCGCCACGGCAACTTGCCGGCGGTTCGTTCCTTTTAAGGGGCTGTAGGGCGAGGCGGGGGGCTGATCTTCAGACATTTCAGTAGCCTAGCCGAAACCACTCTAAACGCCAATTGTCTCGTTTTTACCCTTTTTTAAGACTATGAGCGGCAAAATGTTTCGATGCGGCAACGGCCGCGCCGATGCCACGCTTATGGTCTGCGTTGGCAGGAGATTAAGCGCATGACGAATACCGGCCTTATGGGTCTTCTCATCCAAAAGATGGGCTACCTCAACCAGAGGCAATCCGTCCTGGCCGAAAACGTCGCGAATGCCGATACGGCGAACTATAAACAAATCGATCTGGCGCCGTTCACGTTTAGTGACGCCATGAAACAGCAAAATGTCGGGATGGCGACGACCGACCCGCGCCACATTGTCCCGGTTTCGATGGCGGGTGTGAACACCAAGACGGTGAAATCCGATAGCTATGAAACGACGATCTCCGGCAATTCGGTCGATGTCGAGCAACAGATGATGGAAGTCTCGAAGAACGCGGTCGAATACAAAACCGTCACTTCGATTTATCACAAGATCAGCGGCCTGTTTAACATTGCCCTCAAGGGCAACAGCAGCAGCTAAGAGGCGTTAGATGTCCGGCAATGATGTGACAGACGTATTTGCGATCTCAGGCGCGGGCCTCAAAGCGCAAGACCAGCGCATGAAGGTCATTGCCGAAAACATCGCCAACGCCAACACAACACCATCATCACCCGGCGCGAAGCCTTATCAGCGTCAGGTCATCACGTTCAAAAACGAGTTTGATAAAGCGCTCGGAGCCTATCGCGTCGAAGTCGGCGGCGTGCGCCCTGACAATAGCGATTTCATCAAGAAATATGATCCCTCGCATCCGGCAGCCGATAAGGATGGTTATGTCTTGACGCCGAACGTCAATCCGCTGGTTGAAATGATGGATATGAATGAAGCCAATCGTGCCTATCAGGCGAATTTGAATTCGATCGATGCCGCGCGCGGCATGGTTCTCAACACTATTCAGCTTTTGCAGTGAGGTAGATCATGGTTATGAACATCGCCGATGCACTTTCCGCTTACCGTCAGGGTGGAGGTTCTGCCAAAACTGCGCTTACGACCGAGACCAGCGGCGGCGAAAGCTTCTCCGATACGCTGAAGAACTTCACGAGCGATGCCGTCAAATCACTCGAAGAAGGCGAAAAGGCTGCGACTGCCGGTGCAACCGGCAAGGCCGACATCGCCAGTGTTGTGACGGCTATCAATAATGCGGAACTGATGCTGCAAACCGTTGTCACCATTCGTGACAAGGTCATCTCCGCTTATCAGGATATCACGAAGACCGCGATTTAAGGCCTTAATAAGAAGCAATCGTCAGGCTGTGACTTGAAACGCCGTGCAGTTCGTCTGGGCGAGATGCGCCTATCGCAACGCCAACAATCCTCCCCTGCAAATCCGATTTTTTGATCAGGCGTATAACGTCGCTCGGTCTTTGTGAGATGAGCATAAGCGTTTCACTGTCTTCATTTGAAACTTCTGCGGGGATTTTTCGGAGATAATTGTAAAGGCGCGGCTCTTGATCTGTTGGGGCTTTGCGAGATAAGGCGCGTTGAATACCTTCAGTTCTGTCTGTTCTGAATAAAGCCTGATGCATACGTAAAAGCGATGCGGGGAAGGGGCTTTCAGCGACAATACTGCTGAGCGCTTCTTTGTTGGCGAGAACGGTTTTCCAATCTTCTGCCGTTTCTGAAGCGGAAGCAGTTATCGTTATTTTTATCGTCGTGAAATGTTTTTCAACAATCGGCATTGTCGCCGTCCTGCCTAATTAAGCCGCAATATCTTCAGCTTGCTGTTCGCCAGTCAGCCAGACCTGCAGGTCTGCTTTCGCGCGCTGTGTGTAGGCCAGCTTTCTATCGCGGCCTTTATATTTACCTGTCACATCCGGGAACAAACCGAAATTCACATTCATCGGCTGGAACGTCTCGGCTGAGGCATTGCCCGTGATGTGTGCGAGCAGGGCACCAAGTGCGGTCGTACGTGGCGGCGGCAGTTGGATCGCTTCCTTACGATCAGCCGCGGCAAACAGACCGGCGAGCAAACCGATAGCCGCGGATTCGATATAGCCTTCAACGCCGGTGATCTGTCCGGCAAAGCGGATATGCGGGCGCGTATTAAGGCGCAACTGCTCATCGAGCAACAGCGGGCTGTTGATGAAGGTGTTGCGGTGGAGACCGCCCAAGCGGGCAAACTCTGCATTCTCAAGGCCGGGGATCATGCGGAAGACGCGTGTCTGTTCGGCGTATTTCAACTTCGTCTGGAAGCCGACCATATTATAGAGCGTGCCGAGCGCGTTATCCTGGCGCAGCTGCATCACAGCATACGGGCGGCGTTCGGTGTGTGGGTTGGTGAGGCCGACCGGCTTCATCGGGCCATAACGCAGCGTATCGACGCCGCGTTCCGCCATCACTTCAATCGGCAAGCAGCCTTCGAAGTAGGGCGTATTCTTTTCCCATTCCTTGAAATCGGTTTTCGGTGCGGCGAGAAGCTCACGGATGAAGACTTCGTACTGCTCCTTATCCATCGCGCAATTGATGTAGTCGGAGCCGGTGCCGCCGGGACCAACCTTGTCATAGCGCGATTGCATCCACGCTTTGCTCATATCGATGCTTTCGCGATGAACAATCGGCGCAATGGCATCGAAGAAGGCGAGGGAGTCTTGGCCTGTCAAAGTCCGGATTGATTCCGCAAGCGGCGTCGAAGTAAGCGGGCCGGTCGCGATGATATACTCATCGTCATCGGCAGTCTGCTCGGGAAGAGCGGTCAGTTCTTCGCGCGAAATGCTGATAAGCGGATGTGCTTCCAGCTGTTTGGTGACGGCATCTGAGAAGGCATGGCGATCGACAGCCAAAGCGCCGCCAGCAGGAACCTGATGCGCATCGGCTGCTTGCATGATGATCGAGTTGCAGCGGCGCATCTCGTCATGCAGCAGGCCAACGGCATTGTATTCACTGTCATCGGAGCGGAAAGAGTTCGAGCAAACAAGCTCGGCACAGCTTTCGGTCTGGTGTGCCTCGGTCGCGCGCACGGGCCGCATTTCATGCAGCACAACGGGCACGCCACCTTCGGCGAGTTGCCAGGCCGCCTCGCTACCCGCGAGGCCGCCACCTATGACGTGAACAGGCTTCATTATTTTTTGTCTTTAACGTCCGCAGCGACCTGCATCTTCACGATCTTGGTCGGATCATCGACATGACCGTTATCGATCTGCGATCCCATCTTGATCTGATCGACGAATTCCATGCCGGAGGTGACTTCACCCCAGATGGTATATTGATGATCGAGGAACGGAGCCGGAGCAAAGCAGATGAAGAACTGGCTGTCGGCGGAATCCGGATTGGCAGCGCGTGCCATCGAGACCGTACCACGTACGTGCGGAGCATCGGAGAATTCAGCCTTCAGGTTTTTGCCCGAACCGCCGGTGCCGTCGCCGCGTGGGTCGCCGGTCTGAGCCATAAAGCCGGGGATAACGCGATGGAAGGTGAGGCCGTTATAGAAGCCTTGGCGCGTAAGTTCCTTGATGCGTGCGACATGCTTGGGGGCAAGGTCGGGGCGCAATTGGATAACGACGCGGCCCGTAGGCAGGTCGAGATAGATGGTGTTTTCGGGGTCGAGGACGGGTTTCTGGTCGGCGGCGGAGGCGGCCATGGAAAATACTCCTAAAACAGCGATGATGAGCAGGACGGCAAGGCGTTTCAGCATTACGTAACCTCTGGTTTTTGGGAAGCGTGTCGTTAATATAGCCATCGGCCTTTAAAGGGAACAGGAAAATGCGTAGGCGCGGTTTATTGCTGGATAGGGACGGGGTGATTAACGTTGATCACGGCTATGTCGGCACGCGTGCACAATTCGAGTTTATGCCGGGCATTTTTGGCTTCCTGCGTGCAGCGCAGGATAGAGGTTACCGGCTCGCGATTTTAACCAATCAGTCCGGAGTCGCGCGGGGAAACTATACGGCGCGTGATCATGAAAATCTCATGGCGTGGATGTTGAAGGAGATGGCGAAGGAAGGCATTGCCATCGACCTCACCCTTGCATGCTTTGAGCATATCGAAGGCACAGTGCCGGAATATCGCCGTGAAAGCTTCTGGCGCAAGCCTAATCCCGGCATGGTTTTGGATGCCGTGCAAAAATTGCGACTCGATCCGGCGCGTTCGGCGTTCCTCGGCGATACCATGCGCGATATGGAAGCGGCTCAGGCGGGAGGAATCAAAACCTGTCTTTGGCTTGAATCCAAAATCACGAAAGCGCCGACGGGTGTCACGCTTGTGCGCAATTTCGATGAAGCTTTGAAGGCGCTCTCTTAGTACTGGCGGAATTCAGCCGGGTAATTGATTTTGCTCGGCGAGTCCGTGTGGATGCCACCCAGATTCTTCAGGAAGAAGTGGAACATCACAGATGTGCCGGAGCTGATATCGACGCGGTTGGTATCGGTATGCGATGCCGTGATGCCGAATACGAAACATTCATCCGCGTAAGATAACGAGATGTTGGAATTGCGCGGACCGGGTTGCGGTGCAAAGGCTTGCGTGTGTGCGCCGCTCAACGTCCAGTATTTCGCAAACAAGGATGAGAAGCCGAACGTCGCTTCTTTATCCTGATCGACGATGCCCGTCGTCTCCGTCTGATAAGCTGACACATACTGAACATAGGGGCGGAAAACAGGCGCGCCGGCGGAAATAACGGCATCCTGGCGTTGCGGCGAGAAGTTCCGGTGATCGAGACGGAAGCCGTAATTGGCATCGAGCCATTTGGCCGGAATAAAGTCGATACGGCCAACCCAATCCGATTCATGATCCTGAAGACCGGATTGTTCCGGGAAAGCGTCGTTGCGGGTGAAGTCGTAGCTTTGGCCGCCGAACATATCGACACGCATGCCGTCATTGGTCGTGATGGCGTGGCGGATACCGTAAGTCGCGCGGCTGCCCCCTTCGATCAGATCGTCACCGGTAAAGCGGTTGGGTGAAAACAAGTTGGTTTCATCGAATTCGACATCGAGGCTGTCTTCAAGCGGTTGGTTCGATGTCGGCTTCCAGCGCGGTGCGGCAGTGATTGCAACGATTGGCTCGACGAGTTGTTGGTATCCGTCGCCATTCCGGCCCATCGGATAACGCGCTACGACGTTCGCTTGTTCGAATTGCCGCGCCAGCACGACATTGTTGAAATTGCTGCCTGAGCCGTTCGGATTGATGACGTTGTCGGCCCAATAAGCATTCCCGCGCCAGAGAGCAGAGGGCGTGATGACAAGACCGGTGTCGGAGGTGAATTGCCGTTCCCATCCGCCATTGACGGAGATGCGGCGCGTATCCGGGCCCTGCTGGGTTAGGTTTTGATTGGCGTTGTCGCGCGAAGTGACGAGCATATTGCCATCGAACGACCAGCGGCCGCCGAACGTCTTACCCGGCTCACCCAGCATGTTGACCTGCACTTCCGGCAGTACCAAAGGCTGGACAGGATTTGTGCCCGGTCGCAAATCTTCGAAATAATACATCTGCGTCGTCATGTAATTGCGGCCTTTGAAGCCTTCGACATAGGCGCGGCTCGTCAGCTCGTCGTCGGATGAGATGTGATAGCGCTCAAGATAACTTTTATCCGAGGTGAAGTTCACATCCGTGCCCGCGCGCCAGACATTGTCGATGTTGTAGAGGAATGTGCCGAACATATGACCGCGCCATTGCTGGCCTTCGTCGGTGCCGGTATCGCTGGTCAGATCGGCGCGCGTGAAGCTGCCATCGATTTGAAGATTTCCATTTTCAAACCGGCGACGGTATTCGCCGCCAAGCTGCACGTGATCTTTGGTGCTGAAGGTCGGGGCAAAGATCGCATCGGATTCCGGCGAGATGTCGAAATAGTAGGGGACGCGAATATAGGGGCCGATGTCCGGCGTTACACCCGGCGTTGGAGCGAGGAAGCCTTGGCGGCGATCGACAGTCGGATCGGGTGCCGAGAAGTAGGGGGTGTAAAGCACGGGCACGCCGGCGAAATCGATAGTCGCGTCGTGATAATAAATTTCGTGCTCTTCGTTATCATGCACGATGGTTTTGCCGCGTAACTCCCAAAGCGGCGGATTGTCCGGATTCTGTTTGCAAACGTTACAGGCGGTATAGGTGCCTTGTGTGGCGAGTGTGTAACGCCCGTCGTAACGTTGCGCGTTCTTGGCGGCGAAGCGTGAATTGTCAGGGAACAGGATGCTGATATTTTCGGCAAAGGCTTGTTTCATATCGCCGGTGATTTCTTCTTTTTCGGCAAACTCGACTTCACCGGTCGGCGCCAGAATGGCGACATGCCCTTCGGCATGCATGACATTGGTCTTTTGGTTAAAGGTCACTTTGTCGGCGTGGAGCAAATAACCGCTGCGCGCAATCTCAACCTTGCCGGTCGCTGTCACGATACCGGTGTTCTGGTCCGAGTTCATATGTTGAGCGCTGATTAACGTTTCATTCTTGCGGTCGTCGGCTGTCGCTGGCTGCTGCTTAGCAGGGGCTGCTTTGTGCGGCATCGGGCCGGTTTGATAAGGCTTAAGCGTTGGATCAACAGGAACGGGATCGGCAGATGCATGCGTTATGGTAAACGGCAAAAGACCTAAAAAGGCCGCCGCGATCAGGAGCTTTTTCCTTATGGATTCCTTACGGTTGGTAACTCTATGCATTCATTCAAGGATTGCCAGACGCGGGTGCGTCGGACAAGGACGATATTAGTCAGAAACGATATTTATTTAGGCGATTCGAATGGGTGAAAAAAATAACGATGTCAAAACCTCCGGCAGATTCGCTCATACTTTAAATCAAGGTTGGAATCAGGCCGCCACGCGCGTCACCGTGAATGGTCTGACGGATGCGTGTGTGCTTTCCGGGATAGCCGCGCAAAACCAGGTCCTCCATCAAGCGTGGAAGACGCTTGCGGATGCCGATAAGGGCCATACCGTCTTGGCTGTCGGCGCCATTGGCATTGCCGGTTACGTCGTGCTTCGCGTTATAAACGAGATACGTGAAGGGAGAGAGGGGACGGCCTCAGGTCCTCCCGTGGATCCCGCTCATGGCGAAAAGAATTTTTATAGGCGGATATATATCCGTACAAAGGCGCGATCCCAATTTCTTTTGCAGCCCACCGTTCAAGGCTTCTCGGCAGCGCTGATGATTCCGGTGGCGTTAAGCGCGCTTGGGCATGATCCCGGCCTCGACCGTACCGCAGCTCTCTTCACATTGAAGGCTATTGGGAACAGCGTTTACGTTGTTAACGATGAAACGGGTGAGCATGATAAGCAAATGCATCTTATACCGCGTGCAGCGCGCCGGTTGGCCACCAATCCGTGGCTGTGGTGGAATGCGTCTTTCATGTATGTCGGCGGGACGGAAGCAACACGAGATTTGCCGTCAGCAGTTGCGAATATTTGCTACATCACGGCTATCGCGCAGACTTTCATGAATTCAATAGCGCCAGCGCCAAACGACAATCATGTTGTAAGAAATAAATATTCTGCCGCCGTAGATTCTTTCATTCACGATCCGGCCACTGCGCCGTTTCTCACCATGATGGGGGCTGCAGCAAGCATGGTGGAGCAGGCGCATGGCGATTTGACCAATCAGTTTTTTACGATGAGTTTGTTTACCGCAACGTGCCTGAGCCTTTTCGCCAAATCGAAATGGGGTGGTGTGTGGCAGGGGCTCGATAAATTGAAAAATACGATTGCGCCGGGACGTCCGCCAAAGCCGCCGACAGGCAATAGGACACTCGAAGCGCCGGGTGTTCTTTAGCTGCTTTTGATTGTCGAGGGGCGGCGCAGAAATGCCGGTAAATGGCCGTCATCTCCGCCATTGTCCTGTTGCGGACGTGGCTGCTGAGGGCGCGGCTTTTGCTGCTGACTATTCTGATTATTTTGCTGCGAATGGCTGCGTTGCTGTTGACCTTGGCCTTGTGACTGACGGTCGCGCGGTTGATGATCGCGGCGATCACGGTGACGATCGGAGCCATGACGACGTGGCGGACGGCCATTCGATGAGCGTGCGCGCGGATCGGGCTCCGGCAAATTCTCAAGCACTTCGCGGTCGATCTTCTTTTTAATCAGATGCTCGATGGCGGCGACGTTCTTATCGTCTTCCGGAGTCAGTAGCGTGTATGCAGTGCCGCTGCGTCCGGCACGACCTGTGCGGCCGATGCGATGCACGTAATCGTCGGCATTGAACGGCACATCGAAATTGAAAACGTGGCTGACGGCTTCGACATCGAGGCCGCGTGCAGCAACGTCGCTACAAACCAGAAGCGAATATTCATTGCGCTTGAATTTATCGAGCGTCGCTGTGCGTTCTGACTGTTCCATATCGCCATGCAAGGCGCCGGCATTGAAGCCATGCTTGACCAGAGATTTGTGCAGCAAGGCGACATCGCGCTTGCGGTTGCAGAAGATGAAAGCGTTCTGGACATTCTCGCGCTTGAGCACCATGCGGAGAGCTTCCCGCTTCTGCCAATCATTGCTACTCGGCAGGGGAATGAAAATCTGTTTCACATTTTCAGAGGTCGTTGCGGGCGGTGCCACAGTGACGGTCTTCGGATTGCTGAGGAAACGGTCAGCCAGCTTGCGGATTTCCGGAGGCATCGTCGCCGAGAAGAAAAGGGTTTGGCGGATCGGCGGGAGGATGCTGCCAATCTTCTCAACGTCAGGAATGAAACCCATGTCCAGCATGCGGTCGGCTTCATCGATAACGAAAATCTTGATGTCGTTGAGCATGATCTTGCCGCGCTCGAACAGATCAAGCATGCGGCCCGGTGTTGCGATCAGAACATCGACGCCGCGATCAAGATTGCGGATTTGCTCATCCATCGTGGTACCGCCGATGAGGAGGGCCATCGAAAGCTTATGATACTTGCCATAGAGTTCGAAATTCTCGGCGACCTGCGCAGCCAATTCGCGCGTCGGTTCGAGAATGAGCGAACGAGGCATGCGCGCGCGGGCGCGGCCTTTGCCAAGCATCTCAAGCATCGGCAAAACGAAGCCTGCGGTCTTGCCGGTGCCCGTTTGGGCGCAGCCGAGCAAATCCCGCATCATCAATACATAGGGGATAGCTTGTTCTTGGATCGGAGTGGGGGTTGTGTAACCGACATCCTGAATAGCTCGAAGGATGTCATCGCTCAGCCCTAAATCGGCAAATGTCGTCACTTGTGTATGGTACTCACTTGATTATGTTCGCATCTTCATAGCAGATAGGTCGTTACGAAAGCAATTCGGGAGTTTTTATGGCCGAGGCCATACCACTTATCCTTCTGCCGGGCCTTTTGTGCGATCAGGCGCTTTGGGATAATCAGATCAAGTCCTTGAAAGGGCTGGCCGATTGCACCGTCGCCGATACCACGCGGCAGGATAATGTGGCGGCTATTGCGCGCGATGTGCTGGCCACTGCGCCGCGCCAGTTCACGCTGGCGGGGCTTTCGATGGGCGGATATGTGGCTCTCGAGATCATGCGGCAAGCGCCGGATCGCGTACTGAAATTGTGCCTGCTCGATACATCTGCGCGAGCCGATACGGATGAGCAGCAGAAGCGTCGTCGCTTATTGCTATCGATGTCGCAAGCGGGGCAATTCAAAGGTGTGACGCCGCGACTTTTGCCGATGCTGATTAGCCCCGCACGTTTGGATGATAAAGATCTAACCGACATCATCATGACGATGGCAGAACGCGTGGGACGTGACGCGTTTCACAATCAGCAGACAGCGATCCTCAATCGCATCGACAGCCGTCCATATTTAAAAGATATCAAATGCCCGGTGCAGCTGATTGTCGGCGATCAAGATGGCTTAACGCCGCCGGAAATTATGCGTGAGATCAAAGACGGCATTCCTCAAGCGAAGTTCAATGTGCTCAAGGATTGCGGGCATCTCTCGGCGCTCGAAAAGCCGGATGAGGTTTCTTCCCTCATGCGCGGCTGGTTGCGCTCTTAGATCGTGGGCGGCGTCGGATTGTTCGGGAAGGGCGCGAACGGAAACGGCTTCTCATCTGACGCGAAGGTCAGATAGCGCGTGACCTGGCTTTGATATGTCGCGACATTGCCGCCGAATTCCGCGAGGCCATCGAAAGATGAACCGCTGAAAAGCTTGGCAAGGAACTGGAAGATCGACGTCGCGAAGGTCAGCAAGATCGAGAGATAAAACGCGATGCCGAACACCACGAGGTAAACGAAGCGCAGCCAAGTGTCTTTGTCCTTCACATGCTTCTTCAGGTCTTCTTCGTTTAATCCGGTCATGGATTCCTCCGCGGGTGGATGTGCGGGCAGCCTACTCCGTTCCTGTGAGCAGGGCAACAAGCCGTTTGCCGTTAATATGCGGGAGATTATTTGCTTTCAGGCGCCAGTGGCCGGAGCAATTCACAAAGCGTTTCGTCGCAGCTCACGAGAAGCGCATCGGCTTTTGGTCCAGCACTACTGTCGTCACCTTTGCCTTTCGGCATGTTGCAATCGACGCGATAGATCGTCTTGCCGTCGGTGCCCAAAGTCTGGCTGTACACTTCGATTTTCTTCGGTGGGCAGTTGTTGAGACGCGCAACCTCGCGCGCCTGCCACTGGTCGGCAGCTTGCGCCGATCCTGAAGCGAGAAAAGCGAATACGAAAAAGGCTGCTACGAATCTCATAGCAGCCATTCTCATCTTTATAAGTTAATGGGTTATTACCCGTTCAGGCGGCCTCGGCTGTGGCAGCTTGGCGTACCATGGCCTGAATACGTTCAGGTAGTTTCGGCAATATGTGTGGTAAGAGCTCATCAAAATAATGGAAGTCGCCGTGATCGGTTTGCCATACGTCTGGCAGCCGCTGACCTCTCAGGAGTCGTATAAGATTGGTATTGTCTTGAGATTGAATATCGAGGGCTTGATCAGGATTGTTTCTCAAAAAATAGGCCTGCTGATACAGCATGCCCGCGGCGCTGTATAAATATAAAATACGTTCGCTGAGTTCAAAGACGTTTTCGACGACCGGATTTTTCTCTACGACCTTTGCTGCGTCGGCCGCTTTTTTCGAGACTTGGCGCCCGGCGGCAGTATAGGCGGATGCTAAATCAGGAATGGTCAATCGCATAAGTATGCTCCGATGAAATAATCGATCCTCCCAAAACAGTAAAACGCAGGGATGCACATGGCAATATGCAATAAAAAACGCGGGAGAACCGAAGTCCTCCCGCGCTTTGTTTGGTTAATGTCTCGCGATTAGTACGAGTAGTACATGTCGTATTCGACAGGATGCGGTGCCATACGGAACCGGTCGAACTCTTCGCGCTTCAGATCGAGATAGCTGTCGATGAAGTCGTTGGTGAAGACATCGCCGCGCAGCAGGAAGTCGCGATCCTTATCGAGCGCGTTGATCGCTTCTTGCAGCGTTCCACATACGGTCGGGATCTTCGCCAATTCCTTCGGCGGAAGATGATAGAGATCCTTATCGGCGGCTTCGCCGGGATGGATCTTGTTCTTCACGCCGTCAAGGCCAGCCATAAGCATCGCTGCGTAAGCGAGATACGGATTGGCGCACGGATCGGGGAAGCGCACTTCAACGCGCTTGCCGTTCGGGCTGTTGACGTAAGGAATGCGGCACGACGCCGAGCGGTTGCGGGCTGAGTAAGCCAGGAGCACCGGCGCTTCATAACCTGGCACCAGACGCTTGTAGCTGTTGGTGGTCGGGTTTGTGATCGCGTTCAGTGCCTTCGCATGCTTGATGATGCCGCCGATATAATAGAGGGCGAAATCAGACAGGCCTGCATACTTTTTGCCGGCGAAGAGAGGCGTCTTGCCTTTCCAGACCGATTGGTGAACGTGCATGCCCGAGCCGTTATCGCCGAACACCGGCTTCGGCATGAAGGTCGCCGTTTTGCCGAAGGTCGCTGCAACGTTGTGCACGACGTACTTGTAGATCTGCATGTTGTCGCCGCACTTCACGAGCGTGTCGAACTTAATGCCAAGTTCGTGCTGCGAGGCTGCAACTTCATGGTGATGCTTTTCAACAGCAACGCCCATCTGCTTGATGACCGAGACCATCTCGGTACGCAGGTCCTGGCCGCTATCGACCGGATTGACCGGGAAGTAGCCGCCCTTGACGCGCGGACGGTGGGCAAGATTGCCTTCCGGATAACCTTTGCCGCTATTGTACGGGCCTTCTTCAGAGTCGACGCTGAAGAATGTGTTGTGCGGATCGGTTGAGAAGCGCGCATCGTCGAACACAAAGAATTCGGCTTCAGGACCGAAGAATGCGGCGGTGCCGGTGCCTGACTTGATGAGATACTGTTCAGCCTTCTTCGAGATCGAACGGGGGCAGCGATTGTAAGGCTTGCCGGTCGAAGGTTCGTAGATGTCGCAATAGACGGCGACGGTCGGCTCGGCATAGAACGGATCCATGACGGCGGTCGGCGCGTCGAGTTTCAAAATCATGTCCGATTCATTGATCGCTTTCCAACCGGCGATCGAGGAGCCGTCGAACATCAAACCATCAGTGAAAACGCTTTCGTCGATTGTGTCGACGTGCTGGGTGACGTGCTGCAACTTGCCGCGCGGATCGGTGAAACGAAGATCGACATATTTCGCGTCATGCTTCTTGATGAGATCGAAGACTGCATTCGACTTGGCCATTTTTGTATTTCCTTGAGCGGGTGAGGGGGTTGATCGGGGAAAACAATGTTGCACTGCGATATAGAATCTATGCCATGCTTCCCTTTGCTTGACAAACCCCAGTTTTTTTAACCAAAAAGGTGTCGGTCTTACGCCTCCGACTCACAGGCTTTCGTGCTTCCTGCCCGTACGTACGCTCCCCTGAAAAACGCATTTGAGAGCCGTTTATCGGCGGGAGAGCTGCGCCCGGATGCCGCCCAGCAAGAGGCGTTGGGCGTGCTGGAAGAGTTCGCAGCCTCCATCGATGGCTATCGCCCGCCATCGAATTCTCTGGTTTCACGTCTGATTAAAGCCATCGCTCATAAGCCGCCGCCTTCGCATGGGCTTTATCTCTACGGTGATGTCGGCCGCGGCAAGAGCATGCTGATGGATATGTTTTTCAGCGTGGTGCGCGTCGCGAAAAAGCGGCGTGTGCATTTTCATCAATTCATGCTCGAAATCCAGGCGCGTCTCCATCGGCTGCAGGCGCAGAATGTCGATGATGTGTTGCCGAGTGTCGCGCGTGAGATCGCTGCTGAAACGTGGCTGCTCTGCTTCGATGAATTTCACGTCAGCAATATTGCCGATGCGATGATCCTGGGACGTTTGTTCGAGGCGCTGTTCGAAGCGGGTGTCGTGATCGTCGCGACATCCAACTGGCCACCCGATGCGCTTTATAAAAATGGATTGCAGCGCGAGCGCTTCCTACCCTTTATCGAGCTGATCAAGCAGCGCATGACGATTTATAAACTCGATGGCGCGACCGATCATCGTTATGAGCAGATACGAGGCACGCAATCTTACTTCTCGCCGCTGGGCGAAGCGGCAACACATCAATTGCAGGGCGTTTTTCTGCAACTGACGGATGAGGTAAAGCCAGAGCCCATTGAACTACCAGTGCAAGGCCGCACGCTAAAAATCGTGCATGCAGCCAAGGGCGTCGGCTTCTTCAATTATGAGGAGCTGTGCCAGCAGCCGTTGGGTTCGGCCGATTTTCTGGCGATTGCCGAATGCTTACATACGGTCTTGCTGGATGGCGTGCCGAAATTCACGGCTGAGCAGCGCAATGAGACGCTACGCTTTATCAACCTGATTGACGCGCTGTACGAAGCGAAGGTGAAATTCTTCATGGCCGCAGCTGCGCCGCCGGAGAAATTAGCGCCGACCGGCGAGCATGCTTTTGCTTTTCAACGCACCGTCAGCCGTTTGATGGAGATGCAAGGCGAGGAGTATCGCCGGTCGCAGCATTTGGCGAGTTAGCCCAAAGTGTTGCCGGTGGGCTTGTGAACTAGAAGATTGTTCAAATCCCGTGCCGCAGCTGCCCGCGTATCCCAAGCTGTTAGAGGAATGTGGGGTACTAAGGCTGCCATCATTTCTGCTTCACTTTTGAAGCCGCGATTATGCAAAGCACGTAGACTTTCCTGGATTGCAAAATCCATGAATCCGATCAGAGCAACCTTATTGCCCTTCGCTTCATATAGAAGAAAAGTCTCAATAACCGTTCTTAGATCTTCTGATATCTCACCTTCGGTGAGCGGAGACATGCAATTAGCCAACCAGACGCGCGAGCACCATGCAGTACAGCATCGGCAGCGACAGCACGAAGTTGGCGCGCGAAGCGAGCATTGCAACGCGTGCGGCTTTCGCTTTGCTATCCGCATCGGCTTCGACGAGACCGAGAGCCTTCTTCTGGTTTGGCCAGATGATGAACCAGACATTGAACGCCATGATGAGGCCGAGCCACATGCCGGTGCCGATAGTGCGCGTCATGCCGGGCTGCAATGTCAGTGCTTCATGCACATAGCCGTTCAAGGTAGCTACGATCAGGCCGGTGACGACGGTCGAAAGGGCCGACCAGCGGAACCAGAAGAGAGCTTCCGGAGCAATATATTTGCTGACGCCGGGTTTCAGTTCGGCGGGGACCTTCGGCATCGTGGGGATTTGCACGAGGTTGAAGTAATAGAGCAGGCCGATCCAGCAGATGCCGGAGAGGACATGCAGGAAGGTGAAGAAGGGGGCCCAGTAAGCGCCGGTGGTGACGAAATCGCTGTGATAGACAAAGAGGAGGGCCAGCACGAGAACCGCGCCGAGGGTCATTGCGCTGTAAAGCTTTTCGAGGATCTTGGCCATGGGGGCACTCCTAAACCTGAGAGAATCAAAGGGGTTAGACCTAACTTTGATAATACGGCTTGGGCGAGGTGGCAAGAGTTTGACATTCAAAGCCAATTTTCTCTATAACACGGCCATTCCTGAGAAAGCGGTCCGGTCCAACGTGGCTGGTACCCGTCCTCACAAAGCGGTGCGGAACTATCGGGACAACAACAAATAGAGAGTATGAACAATGACGAAACGTGCAGAATCCAAACATAAAATCGACCGCCGCCTTGGCGTCAATCTCTGGGGCCGCCCGAAGAGCCCTCTTAACAAGCGCGAATATCGCCCCGGCCAGCACGGCCAGCGCCGCACCAAGCCGTCCGATTACGGCGTGCAGTTGATGGCGAAGCAAAAGCTGCGCGGCTACTACGGCAACGTAGGCGAGCGCCAGTTCCACCGCTATTACGAAGAAGCTATGCGCCGTAAAGGTAACAACGGCGAAATCCTGATCCAGCTGCTCGAACAGCGCCTCGATGCCGTCATCTATCGCATGAAGTTTGCGCCGACGGTTTTCTCGGCACGTCAGCTCGTCAACCACGGCCACGTCACCGTCAACGGCAAGCGCGTCAACATCGCGTCCTATTCCGTGAAGGCTGGCGACGTTATCGAACTCCGCACCAAGGCGAAGCAATTCGTCACGGTTTTGGCTTCGGTCGAACTCGCCGAGCGCGAAGTGCCGGACTACATGACTGTCGATCACAAGGAAATGAAGGGCACGTTCACCCGCGTTCCTGAAATGACCGATGTTCCGTATCCTGTTCAGATGGAACCGAACATCGTCATCGAATTCTATTCGCGTTAATTTTTACGCGAGACGAAAAGAAAAAGCGGAGAAGAAATTCTCCGCTTTTTTATTGGAACTGTTTTTTAGTTATTTGAATGCCAATTATAAAAACCCAGCCGGCCTTTGAGCCGGCACATGTTTCAGTTTCTTTTGAGGATGCGGCCCAAGCCGACATCCGCATAACTGATTATGACGGCATCTGGGCTTCACCGGATCCGCGCGTTTTATCGCTCTCAAATTATATCGGGCTTGATGCTCGCGGATTTATCTATGAAGGGCCCGCGCCGGCGGCGGATATGTATCAGGTGGCGGCCGATTTGATTACTCAAACTCCTTCCAGCCATAAGGGTACGATACTCATCCCTCGCACCAAGCTTACAGATAAACAGGCAGAGTTTGTGGGCTCAAAATATTCAGATTATTTAAAAAATTTCAGCGATGCTTTTAATCAAAATGTTTCTTACGATCCGTGGGCGCCTGAAGTTGATATTGCTCAAGAGCTGAGAATTGAATCCATGCCGAAGGCAGAGGATATGGAGTGGCATATTGATTGGAAGGGGTGGCACGTAGAAAATGTGCGTACGGCTTTCCTGACGGTTGCGGGCGATAAGGGCACGCATATCCGGACGCGTAATTTACATACCATCGAGGCTAAACCGGGAGAGTTGGTGATATGGCGGAATGGCCCAGAAGGTGCGTATCACCACGCGCCCATTCAGCCTTATACGCGCATGATATGGAGTAAAACTGTGTATCCGAACGAAGAAGAAATTAAGCCAAGTTCTCTTCTAAGGGTTTGCAGACTTTAATCCCAACCCAGCTTCTTGCGTGGGTCGTAGGAATTTTTCTTCGCCCATTTCTCGATGTAGTCGGTCAGATCGTCGGGAACGGTGTCAGGCATAACGATACGCAGCTTCACGAACATATCACCGCGTAAATCTTTGCCGTGCGGAACGCCTTTACCTTTCAGGCGCAGGCTGGTGCCGGAGTTAGCGCCCTTCGGCACTTTCACCGACACATGGCCTTCAAGCGTCGGCACTTTGATGCTTCCGCCGAGCACGGCTTCCGGTAGGCTGATCGGAGCTTCGAGTGAGATGTCGTTGCCATTGCGTGTGAAATAAGCATGCGGCTCGACATGCATCTCGACAATCGCGTCACCGGCACCGCCGCTGCTTGGCTGGCCGAGGCCGCGAAGGCGCAGCTTGTTGCCTTCAGTTGTGCCGGGCGGAATGGTGACATCGATGGTCTTGCCGCTTTGCAGTGTTACGCGGCGCTTGCCGCCGAGTGCAGCTTCGAGGAACGGTACGGCGAGAGAATAAGTAACATCATTGCCACGCAGAGGTTCTTTAGCACCGCCGCGACCGCCGCCCATGAATTCGTTGAGGATGTCCTCCATGCTGCCGCCGAAACCACCGGAGAAGGGATCGCCTCCGCCGCCAGCACCTTTACGTGCGCGTGAACGCCAAGTGTTCGCGCCGCTGAATGGATTATCGCCGCCGAAACCACCGCCAAATCCGCCGAAGCCGCGATCATTACCTTGCTCATCAACCTCGCCGCGATCGAACTTCGCGCGCTTATCTTTGTCGGAGAGCAGGTCGTATGCCGCCGTCACATCCTTAAATTTTTGTTCGATGTCTTTTTTGCCCGGATTGACATCGGGATGCAGCTTCTTCGCCAATTTGCGATAGGCGCTTTTGATTTCTTCGGCGGTTGCCGATTTACTGACGCCGAGAGTTAGATAGGGATCGCGCATATCTCTTACATAGTAAAAATAAAGGGCGGGATGTTTGTCCCGCCCTTATTCTTAAACCGTAAAGCCGTGAAGTCTAGCTTTACTGCACGATCTTCCAGCTGCCGTCAGGCTGCTGGCATGCGCGGCCATAGCCTTGCTGTTGCTGTCCGCCGACCGTGATGGTCTGCTGGAACTCGCGGCAGTAAGCGCCGTTCTGGGCGTAGCCATCGCGGGTTGGGGTGATGGTGCCGGTATTACCGTTCTGCGGATTGTTCCAGGTGATCTGCTGGCCGACAGGTGCCGTATAGGCGCGTTGTTCAGCCTTCGTTGCTGCTGCTTTGTCGCCTTCGTCTACAGTTGCGCCGAGACGGTTGCCAACGAAGCCACCAAGCAAAACGCCGGTGAGGGTGAGGGCTGCATTGCCGCTGCCTTTACCGAACTGGCTGCCGAGTAAGCCGCCGGCTGCCGCGCCGCCCGCTGTGCCCAACGTTTCACCGCCGCCCCAGTTATCGGTTTGGCAGGCTGCCAGGAGCAGGGATGCCGACAGGACAGCGAGTACAGATTTACGAATCATTGCAAAACCTCATGTTGAACTGGTGAAACTGCGCCGGGCAGCGCTTCGAACTCTTATGCTGCAAAATGCTACCCTAAAGGCTAATCTTGACGCAACTATGTCGAAGCCGTGGCATAAAAGGGCAATCGGGAAGTCTTGATGATTGAAAACATTGATTTCACTCCGCCGGCAGATCCCTGGACTTTGTTCCGGGATTGGTACGCGCTGGCCGAGACAAACGAGCCGAACGATGCCAACGCTATGGCGCTCGCGACTGTCGGTGAGGGCGGCATGCCGTCCGTGCGCGTCGTGCTGATGAAGTCGGTCGATGAAAACGGCCTCGTGTTTTTCACGAACCGTGAAAGCCACAAGGGCAATCAGCTTGCGCAACATGCCAAGGCCGCCACCGTGCTGCATTGGAAATCATTGAAGCGGCAAATTCGTGCCGAGGGTATCATCACGCAAGTTACCGATGCAGAATCCGATGCCTATCACGCGACGCGTCCGCGCGGCAGTCAGATCGGCGCCTGGGTCTCGCAGCAATCGCGCCCGTTGAACCGTGGCCGCGCCGAATTGGAAGAGCAGGCGAAGGCTGTTGAGAAACAATATGAAGGCAAGCCGGTGCCGCGCCCGCCTTATTGGGGCGGATATCGTCTTGCGCCTCTCATGCTGGAATTTTGGCAGGAACGGCAATATCGTTTGCATGATCGCATCGTGTATCGTCGCGCGACGGTAAAAGACGGCTGGAACATCGAAAGGCTTTACCCATGATGGGCGAAGAGTCCTTACAAAAAATGGAAGGCGGCACACTGCGCCGCTTTGCGACTTACGCCAGCATTGCGGTCGCGACCGTTTTGATCGCCATAAAGATGATCGCGTTCTTCAAGACGGACTCCGTCGCGATGTTGTCATCCTTGCTGGATTCAACGCTCGATTTGTTGACGGCACTTATCACCGCTTACGGCGTCGCGAGTGCTTTGCAGCCGCCCGATCATGATCATCGTTATGGGCATGGCAAGGCGGAGCCGCTCGCAGCGCTTGCGCAGTCGGCCTTTATCATCGGCTCATCTGTTCTTTTAAGCTATGAGGCACTCAGCCGCCTTTATCACCCGCAGTCGCTGCATGATGAGGGCCTCGGTTATGCCGCGATGGCGGTGGCGATTGTGCTGACGCTGCTTCTCGTTGGCTTCCAGCGCTACGTTATTTACCGCACACGCTCGATGGCAATTGGTGCCGACCATATTCATTACATTGGCGATCTCGCGATTAACTTTGCGGTCGTTGCCGCTTTTGCCCTGACGCAGATGACAGGCGCGGAGTGGTATGACCCGGTCTTCGCCATCATCATCGCTATCGGCATGACGTATGGTGCCATCAAGATCGCGCATAGTGCCTTGAACGTTCTCATGGACCGCGAACTGCCGGATGACGAGCGCGAGAAAATCAAATCCATCGTTCGCGCCCAGCAAGATGTGCACGGGTTGCATGACCTCCGTACGCGCACCGATGGCGAACGCGTCTTTATCGAATTTCACCTTGAGCTCGATGCCGGGATGACGTTGCGGAACGCGCACAAGATTGACGAAGCGCTGATGGCCGCTTTGCGCCATCATTTCCCGAATTCCGATATCCTTATCCATCAGGATCCTGCGGGTTTGCACGAAGAGCGGCTGGATGAAAAAATCCAGAAGGCAAGTAAAGCTTAAGTAAAACCCTTTCATTGAATTGATTTTATAGCTTCGAGTAAGCATCGAAGGCTTATGGCTATTAAAATATAAAGTCCCTCACTCGCTTTCATCGGCACCCGAGTTGCCATCTAACGCTAGGAGGGTGTTATGAGAAAGA
>DASTLS010000010.1:0-5843 GCA_035714725.1 Alphaproteobacteria bacterium
TTGCAGAGACCTACGAAGGCCAGCTGCCGACCGACTACATCCTCGACAAGCCCTTGTCGGTCTATGCTGAATCTATTCGCTCAATCCGCGCGGCGATCCACTTCTCGAACGTCGACAATCCGCCCAAGGTTATCTGCGTCACCAGCTCCTTCCCCGGTGAAGGTAAAACCGTATTCTCCGTCTCATTCGCCCGCCTTTTGGCCAAGTCCGGCCAGAAAGTCATCCTTATCGACGGCGATATGCGTCGCCCGCGCGTGCATAGCGTTTTGAGCCTCGACAAGACCAAGCCTGACCTCGCCCAAGTTCTCGCCGGCGATGCCAAGCTCGATGAAGCACTGCAGAAAGACAGCAGCGGCGCCGATGTCATTATCGCCAGCGCCCGTACAACCAACCCACAAGATCTTCTCGCGTCGCATCAGATGGAAAAGCTGATCGCCGATTTGCGCAAGAAGTACGACATGGTGATTATCGATACGCCGCCGATTATGACGGTGACGGATGCCGCGATGATCGGCCAGAAGTCCGACACGACCGTCTATGTCGCGCGCTGGTCATCGACCGCGCAGGAAGTTGTCGGCGAAGGCCTAAAGAAGCTGACCAAGTTCAACATCAAGCTCGCGGGCCTGATCCTGACGCAGGTCGATCTTACCGACCATCGCCAGTATGGCTACGACGACTACAGCCACTATTATGGCAAATACCAAAGCTACTACAGCAACTAAGGCTACCTACTCGCCTTTAGCGCTGGCGCTCGGTGCGCTTGGCGTCATCCTTGCGCTGTTTGCACTCACGAACCTATTCAGCAGCTACACGCCGATTGCCGACCTCAACAACCGTATCGATGATGAGCTGAAGGTTGCGGTCAATCTCGACCCCGCTCAGCGCATCCCGCTTTTCAACGAGATGAAAGAGCTCCAGGAAAACGCACTGCGCGCAAAGCCGTCCGAGCCCTATGGCTGGGCACGCTTGTCTTACCTGCGAGAGACGACCGACAACGACCAAAAGGAAGCTTTTGCAGCTCTGCAGATGTCGGATTTTGTGAGCCCATGGGAAGCGGCGCAATTGCCGGAGCGCGCTTTTAACTGGCGACATTTCCGCGGCATCGAAACCAAACAGCAGCAGGACTATCAGGATGCGCTATGGCAGAAAGCCGCGACCGTATCCTTCGATCCGACATGGGACCTTGCCGTGCATCAGCGCATTGTCGGCGAAGTGAAAGACGCTCTTACGCGCAAAGACCTTAATCTGGCGGAAAGCTGGAAAGGCAAAATGGCGGATACCGGCACTCACTAAGCGAGCGTTGAGGTTTTCTTTTCCACCCGTGGCCAGCTTTGCGCCAAGCCCACTCCAAGCAACACCGCCCATGTGAGCGCGACACCCGGTATCTGCAGATCGAAATCGACCGTCGAATGGCCCAGCACCATAATGCTCGAGGCCAGCGCCAGCACAGGGAAAAGGCCGTTTTGGCGGCGGTTGCGCACCCCGTGCCACAAACCGCTTAAAAACAGCGCTATTGCGCCCCATAGGGCCAGCCCTGCAACCGCACCAAGATCAAGCAGGGATTCCAGAACATCGCTATGGGCATGATTAAACGTCTCATACATGCCGTGCTGATAGAGCCTGAACTCCGGCTCAAAGCCGTCGAGACCATACCCGAGCCAAGGGTTATCGGTGAACATCCGCCATGTGAGGCTATAGACCTGTCCGCGCGTTTGAGATGAATAGTCATCGAACAAAGTGGCAAACCGGTCTGAGACCTGCATGGCAATGCAGAGCGCCACTACCAAAAGGACGCCTGAGATCAGCAGCACTGTCATCGCCTTCAGCCAGCTGCGCTGGTAAAGCTGATAGAAAAACAAATATCCTGCCATTCCGCCGAGCGACCAGGTAAGGCCCGCGCGCGAATGGCTCAGCACGAGACAATCAAAAATAAGCACCAGTAGGATTACCTGCGGCATGGCCTGATTGAGGCCCCATTGCTTAATTGAGGCGACACGCTGATGCGGCTTGCACTTGCGGATCATCTCGCGCCAGGACTGCATAAGAAGTGCAAGGCCCGTCGTCAAAACCATGCCGCAGTAAATCGCGAAGTGGTTGCGATTGACGAAGGTCGCGGTCAGATCGTCCTGATAGGTCCATTTCTTGAACCAGAGGATTTGCTGCAAACCGAATACCTGAATGATGAGACCGTAGAGGCAAATAATGACGCCCGTGATCCAGAAAGCCCTGATCAGCTGCTTCGCGCGTTTAGGGTCTTGCGCGAGGATATAGGCCAGCAAGCCGCCGACAATATATGTGATGAGGCGCATAAGGCCTTTTAGCGCGTCCTCAGGCACAATCGAAATCGAGCCGACAACAGGGCCGTTGAGCACCACGGCGGTTTCCTGCCACATCGGATGCATCCAGTTCATCGGCACAAAGCTTAGGGTCTGAACAAGACACCAGACCAGCACAGCGGCCAAAAGTCCTAAAGCCCAGCGTAACCGCGGAAAAAACGGCGTGCTCTTAAGCAGTTGCGGCGATTGCATGAGGCACAGGGCGCTGACGGCAAGGCCGGCCTGGGCAAGACCAAGCGGAACAACGCGATCGCCGCCAAGGCCGATAGGAAGAAGAACGACGCTGAGCGTAAAGCTCCAGAATGCGATGGCGGAATAATTGATGTCGCGGGTTACTTGGTCTGAATGAGCCATTGCTTCGTCCCTTCGAGACCGAGCGCCGTCAGATTGCCGGTGGCATAGGCGCCGGTATCGATACCGATACGGTTCGGGCGAAATTCTGCCTCAAGCGAAATGCTGTGTCCATGCACAACCATTTTGCCGTACGAATCGCCGTGATCGAGGAATTCATGGCGTATCCACACCAGATCATCCTCTTCTTGCTTTTCAAGCGGCACGCCCGGCCGCACGCCGGCATGACAGAAGAAGTAATCGCCGAATTCAGCCGTGGTTTTGAGAGTTTCCAGAAACGCCATATGCGCGGGCGGGACTTTATCCGCTAAAGCTTCCAGCGCCACCGTCGGGCTTTCCACAAAAACGGATGGCTTCACGCCATAGCTAAGCATCGTCTCGCGCCCACCGAAGCAGAGCCAGCGCTCGAGCAGCACAGTGTCGCTTTCTTTCAGGACTGAGAGCATCACGCGCTCGTGATTGCCAAGCAGAAAGATCGGCGCGTTCGCCCCCTTCTCCTTCGCTTGCCAATCGATAAGGTAGTTGATGATCTCCCGGCTGTTGAGGCCGCGGTCGATATAGTCGCCGAGGAAAATTTTCTGAACCGGCCCCGATGCGGTTTTGGCATCCGCATCGATTTTCTCGAGAACCCGCTTCAGCAGGTCAAAGCGCCCATGAATATCGCCGATCGCGTAAACGCGCAGGCCCGGCGGCAGGGTTGGCTTTAAAGCAGGCATAATGCTCACGTCAAAAAGCGACGGCTACTTCTTGGCAAGACGTGTCGCGACGTTCTCGCCTTTATCGGTCAGCATACCAAATAAGCCCTTAACGACCAAAACGGCAAAATAACCATACTGAAATATATAACGCTGCCACAGGCGTTGCGGCTCACGGTAGAGGCGGTAAAGCGGCGCCAAGTGATATTGATCGACCCATTCCGGATATTCGTTGTAGTCGACCGGCTCGACATAATGATCGATGAAACGGCCACAGCCGATAGCAACACCCTTGAAGCCAGCATCGCGCAGAGCCAGCAGGAATGCTTCCTGTCGCGGTGCGCCAATAGCGGCGATAACGATCTTGGGCTTCTTGGCCAAAATGAGTTCGATCTTCGGCGCAAACTCACCAAAGCCATGCGTCGTTTCGACGATCTCGATGCCCGGGAAATATTTCTTCAGCTTCTCCTGCACATCTTCGTCGTCACGCGGCTGGCCACCGACAATTGCGATGCTAGCTTTAGCTTTCACAGCGGCCTGAAAGAACGGTTTGGCAAGTGATGTCATATCGAACGACATGCTTTGGCATTTCAAGCGCGTGAAGAACTGGCAAGCAAATGCGACAAAGCGGCCATCGGTGACGACCGTTGAAAGTTTGTTTAAGTTCTCGACATATTCCGGATTGTTTTTGGCGAGATGCCAAGCATCCGGCTCAAGAATTGTGATGAAGCTTGCGGGATTTTTTTCGCCGACGAGATTGCAGATGTCGTCTGCGCTGCCATTGACATCGAGGGGCAGTCCGAAAAAAGAGATACGCTTGAAACTCATTGACACACCAAGGCGGGATCCTGATTTGTTATCATAGCTAATTTGTAAGCAAATACAAGAGGTTATTAGGCATTTTTGTAGCTCAAAACGTGTCCCACGCGCCACAGCAGGAGCAAAAATGCGGCGATCACAGCGCTGTAGCCTATGCCAATGAAGCCATACATCGGCACCAGCACCACGTTGCAGCCAAACGTCGGAACGAGAAACAGCAAGTCGCCCAGCCAAACGGCACGGTCTTGGTGGCGAGCGAAGAGGACATAATAGAAAGTCTCCGCATTGCAGCGCAGCCATGTACCCAACAGGATCAGCCAAAGCGTTGGAGCCTGTTCGACAAATTCTTCGCGATGAAACACATGGCCGAGCCACGGCACCGCGATCGCCAAGACGATAGCAATAAAACCAGCTGAGAGCGCAACATGCCAGCCGACACTTCGGACCTCGTGCCAGAAAGCAGTTTTGTTTTTCTCTTTATGCAGCGCGATCACACGTGGATAGGCAAAGGACAAAACACCGCTGTGAACGAGCGCAAAAAGAGCCGTGCCGAATGATGTATAAAATGTCGCGACACCGGCAAGTTCGAGCCCCTTAAAATCAGCGACGACGAAACGGTCAACAAACCAGCCTATCGTGCCGCCGAGCGAGCCCAGCCATATGAAGAAACATTTACGTACGCCATCTTTGAGCCAGCCCCAATCAACAGGCGTCGACATTACCTTTTGCCACGGCAATCCCCTGCCCGCCCACACCGTGATCACGAGGCTAAGCAAAAGGCCAAGGCCCCAAGCGCAGAAGATTGCACTATCTGTGCGATAGGCTGGGATCATAAAACCAAGCGCGATGACGGGAAAAACCCAGAGCCCCGAGCGCACAAAAAACATTCCATTGGCAAACAGCGGATGGCCGAGTGATGTCAGATTAGCAAACGTCATACCCGCGCAATTTTCCATGACGGCTAAAATATAAATGATCAGCATGATGCGCGGCGCAACACCCGTCACATCTGTTAGCGTCAAAACAAGCATAATCGCGGCAAGAACAGCATAATTCAGTGCATAAAATACCGCCTGGTCGCGCATCTTCGAGAGGGCCTCGTAAGGCTTGGTCCCGACCAGATCGCGCGCCGCAATATAATCAAAACGTATACCCAGCGCCGTCATTAAGGTTACGACAGCGCCATTGACGAGGCCGAACACGCCAAGGCCCTGAAGGCTCAGGTAACGCGCCATATAAAGCGTAAGCAAAAGCTTGGCGCCAAGCGACGCTAGCCGAAGGGCCATATTCAAAAGGCGTGGCCCATACTTTTTTAGCATTGCTGCCATGCTAATCTTTCACGCGCTTTGCCCGGGCATGCGCCGGTACGCCGACCGCTACGTAATCGTCAGGCACATTACTCAGCACCACCGAGTTGGCACCAATAATCGCACGATTGCCGATTTTGATTGCCCCTAGAAGCACGGCACCCGTCGAGACAAAAACATCGTCACCGAGTTGAGGATATTTGGTTGGATCGTCGGCATCTTTCTCCGACGGCATTTTAAGGCCGATACAAACATTCGGGAGGATAACCGCATTGCGTCCAATAATTGAAACGCCGATCACAACCCCAATTGGGTGCGGCATGTGAAAACGCGGC
>DASTLS010000011.1:0-3552 GCA_035714725.1 Alphaproteobacteria bacterium
ACAATTTAGCCCTTTAAGGGCTGGAGGCCAAGTGCTAGCCTCCATTTAATCCAATTTATTGCATATACGATCAATAGCTATGACGAATTTTATTACAGATACATTGCGTGCCGCCGGAGCTCTTTTGCGTCCGGTTTCCAAGGAAAAACGCCTTCAGGCCGCGTTCCTGAGATCACACAAGAAGCTGCGTGATAAACTCATGGCGGCTATCAATAATGAATATCCTGCGGATTTTTCAAAAGCCTATTATGACGCGTTGGACAATTTGCCCGGGCGCGACATAAGGGGCTTAGCTGCAATTTATTCTGCTGTAGATTATGCCCTCACGCGTGGATTGGATAATGGCCAGCTAAAAACCTTTGTCGAAATTTTCAGGGACATTAGCCAGGACACGGGCATTGAGCGGGTTGATCCCACAATTCTTTTCCGTGCCGCCAATATGTTTAGGGGCCGCGATACCGTGGAAGATTTTTGGTGCTTGCGGAAATATGAAACCGCAGCCGCTGGAATGTCGCACACGCGTTATCAAAAGGCACTGCATGGATTGCTGGGCGTTATGCTGCGCCCTTCGGGTATTCCTGCAAAACGCCCTGATATCAGGCCTGCGGCATAAAAATGTCTACAACCTCCCCCGTCACCGTTCGCCGCAAGCTCATACTGGGCGCCTTGGACGTACTCGCTCGATCATTGACGCAGAAATCGGAAAGTGATTTTCAGCAAACGCGCCGTAAGCTCGAAACGGCTTTGCGAAAAGGTGACATCTATAGGTTCGTACGCACCGCGCGGCAGAGCTACGGCGTTTCCGTAAGCTTCGACCGCATGTTTAATGACGTTCTTAAAAAGGCGATCCAAGAAGGTAATGCTGTAAATTTTGTGCGAGCTTTTTCTGCATTAGGTGTGGATTGTGCTCAGGGAGCGGAATGCGCCGTTGTGGAGACAATTCATGCTGATCGAATTGGCGAAGCGGCAAGAAGCCTCTATTCCACAAATCGTCAGGCATTTTTCGAGCTTGAAAAGGCCGTGACTAAAGCGGGGCATCCTGAATTTCGAAGAATTTATACTGCGGCGTTCAAGAACGCGTACGAGCAGATATTTAACGCTGAAAAGAAAAGGCGGATGGAAAGCGGTCAGATTGGGTTGGTTGCGAAGAATGCATCTATTGTCCGCACATCTTCGGATCGCCCCGCTCTTCGCCTAGCGCCTTCCTACGGCGTACGAACAGTGGGCTAATCCGCTTTCACCGCGAACGAGCTGCCACACCCGCAGGATGATGCGGCGTTCGGATTGATCACTTTAAATCCCGCTTCCATCAGGCTTTCGCCGAAATCGACTTCGCTGCCTTGAAGTAGTTCGAGGGAGGTTTTATCGACAACCAGCTTTGCGCCGTCGCGCTGGATGACCACATCTTCGGCAGCATCCATATTGGCATCGAAAGCGAAACGGTATTGGTAACCGGAACAGCCGCCGCCCAGCACTTCCAGCCGCACCATGAGCGCTGGATTCTTTTCATCTGCCACGACCTTATTGATACGCCGGGCTGCAGCCTCGGTGATGCGAAGAGGGGTGGTTGGGGTGTTAGAAGCCTGTTCCATATATGCTTTCCTGCCTAGCCAAAATTAGGCCGTACCGTTAATGTGGGCGCATGGACGGACATTTACAAGATTCTGCCCCTCAGGCGGGCAACCTCGCTGTTTACGCCACAAAAGCCCATGAAACACGGGGCCGGCTGGTGCCTGAATCCCGCAGTGTTACGCGCAGCGAATTTCAGCGCGACCGCGACCGTATCATCCATTCCGGCGGCTTCCGCAAGCTTCGCAACAAGACGCAAGTCTTCATCGAGAATGAAGGCGACTATTACCGTACGCGCCTCACGCATTCACTCGAGGTAGCCCAAATTGCTCGCTCTGTCGCTCGCGCTTTAAAGATCGATGAGGATCTGACGGAGGCCATCGCTCTCGCGCATGATCTTGGTCACACATGCTTCGGCCATGCGGGCGAAGATGGCCTCGCCGCCGCTATGCGTGATTATGGTGGCTTCAGCCACAATGAACAGACGTTCCGTATTCTGACGAAACTCGAACATCGCTACGCGAAGTTCGACGGCTTGAATCTCACGTGGGAAACCCTCGAAGGCGTTGTGAAGCATAACGGCCCGATCCTGGCCGATAAGCAACTGCCGAGCATCCGCGACTTCAATGTAAAATTCGATCTCGAGCTTTCTACTTTTGCAGGGCCTGAAGCTCAAGTCGCGGCGATTGCCGATGATATTGCCTACAACACGCATGATATCGATGATGGCCAGCGCGCAGGCTTTTTCCGCCTCGAAGATTTACGCGAGCTGCCGCTGTTCGGCGCCGCGCTCTCGGGCATGGAACTGCGCTATCCCAATACCGATCGCGAACGCCTGATGCATGAGACCGTCCGCGAAGTCATCGGCCTGATGGTCACCGATTTGCTTGAGCAGACACAGGCCAATATTCGGGAGCTCAATCCGAAGAGCGCGAAAGATATTCGTCACGCGCCGCAAGCTGTCGTCAGCTTCAGTCCCGCGATGGCGCAGAATGTCAGCATCCTGCGTGATTTCCTTATCAACCGGATGTATCGCCATAGCCGCGTCAATCGCATTTGCGCCAAAGCCCGGCATATTGTGCAGGATCTGTTCGCCTTCTTTATGGATGATCCAAGCTGCTTGCCGAATTCATGGCATGAGGCGGTAAAAGCTTCTGCCGCCAATAACCCTGCGAAAAAAGCGCGCCTGATTGCCGATTATATTGCGGGCATGACCGACCGTTTTGCCGTGCAGGAACATAGAAAACTTTTTTCAACCGAAACGATGCTTTAAAAATGACCGTTTATAAAAATATTCATCACGTTATCTCGATTGCTATTGGCGAGCTGATCAAATCTGGCGATCTGACGCTGAATGCGCATATGCCGAATTTTGTCGTTGAGCCGCCGCGCGAAGCCTCGCATGGCGATCTGGCAACGAACGTCGCGATGGTGCTAACCAAAATCGCCGGCAAGCCGCCACGTGCGATTGCCGATATGCTGAAGCCAAAGCTCGAAGCGCATGCCGATATCACAGGCGTGGAAATCGCCGGTCCCGGCTTCATCAATCTGCGCCTCAAGCCTGAAATCTGGCAGGCCGAAGTCAAAGAAATCCTGAAGCATGGCACACATTATGGCGACAGCCTGATGGGTAATCGCCTCAAGGTGAATATCGAGTATGTTTCGGCTAACCCTACGGGACCGATGCATGCCGGGCATGTGCGCGGCGCTGTCGTCGGCGATACGCTCGCGTTGCTGCTGAAAAAAGCGGGCTATGACGTCACGCGCGAATATTATTTCAACGATGCCGGAACGCAGGTCGATGTTCTTGCGCGCACAACACATCTCCGTTACCGCGAAGCGCTCGGCGAAAATATCGGCGACATTCCGGAAGGCTTTTATCCCGGCGAATACCTGAAGGATGTCGGCGCGGCGCTGGCCAAACGCGATGGCGCGAAATGGCAGGGCAAACAAGAATCCGAATGGCTTGTGCCCGTTCGGGAT
>DASTLS010000012.1:0-3935 GCA_035714725.1 Alphaproteobacteria bacterium
TTTGGCAGAAGGGGCACGCCAGGATCATCCAAGAGTTATAGAAATCCCTGCCTTTTCACGCAAGAAAGCCGAAATTAACCCCCGCAATTCCCAGCTTCGGGCTGCTTCAAGCCTTTCACCTGCCGCGCCGAATGACTATACTCGGCCTCTCTACGCACAAGGGATTCGCAGGCTCCATGTTCATCCAGTTCGAGCACGTCAATCTTGATTACGGCCCTAACCGCCCGGTTCTGGCCGATGTCAATTTTGCCCTCCCGCCGCGCGGCTTTTATTTCCTCACCGGGCCTTCCGGCGCCGGCAAATCATCGCTCCTGCGCCTGATTTATTGCGCCGAGAAACCGACCAAAGGCCGCATCTTTTTGTTCGGCCAAGACATCACGACTTTGCCGTGCGAAGCCTTGCCCGCTCTCCGCCGCCAGATCGGCGTCGTGTTTCAGGATTTCAAGCTCATTCCGCATCTCACGGCGCTCGAGAATGCCGCTTTGCCGCTGCGGCTTGCCGGTGCCGAAGAAGCCTATGTCGAGCGCCATACTCGCGAGTTGCTATCCTGGGTCGGCCTCGGCCATCGGTTTGACGCTTATCCCGCCGAGCTTTCCGGCGGCGAGCAGCAACGCGTTGCTATCGCGCGCGCGGTGGTGAACAAGCCGAAACTTCTGCTCGCCGACGAGCCGACCGGCAATGTCGATGACGAGAATGCGTTCAAGCTATTCCATCTGTTCGACGAGCTGAACAAGATCGGCACCGCCGTTATCCTCGCGACCCACCAGCAGAATATGGTCGAGAAATTCAATAAGCCTGCGCTGCGCCTCAAGGGCGGCAATCTTTCAACGCTCATGGCGAAGGCGGCATAATGGCTCTTCCTCGTCACATTTTCGCGCCGGCCTTTCGGCATCAGAAATTGAGCGTGTTTTTTGCTGGGCTCGTTTGCATCGTTGTGTATGTCGCAACTTTCGCAACTGCCGCAGAAGCCACGCTTTCCGCCCTTACCATGACTTGGGACAAAGGTGTGGAAGCACGCATGACGGTTGAGATTCCGCATGCCGGCGACGAGGCATCTCAGGCGCAAAGCGATAAAGTGCAGCAAGCCGTAGCGCTTTTGCGCGCAATGCCGGAGCTGGCAACCGTGACGCCTGTGCCGGATGAAGAAACCATCGCCCTTCTCAAACCATGGATTGATAATCCGGAAGTGTTGAAAGCGATCCCTGTGCCGTCGCTGATCGATATTACCCGCAAGGAAGGCGTCAGCCTTACACCAGCCGATGTGTTGGCGAAGCTGAAGCCGGTTGCCGAAGATGCGCGCGTGGATGAACATGCCGCATGGCTTTCCGATGCGCAGCATCTTGTGCGCGGCCTCAGCATCATGGCGTTTCTGATGATCGGCCTTACGGCAGTGACGCTTGTGATTGCCGTGAGCCTTGTCTGCCGCGCGATTATGGCGACCGAAAAAGACACTATTACGTTGCTGCACACGATGGGCGCGGAAGACCGCGATATTGCGCGGCATTTCCAGTTCCATGCCCGCCGCCTGGCAGCTCCGGCTGCGTGGCTCGGATTTGGCCTCGCCCTTCTCAGCTCCGCGATTTTGCTGTTTTTCCTGCGCCATATCGCGAGCGCCGCGTCACTTCAGCCGATGCATTGGCTGGTGCTCGCGGTCATGACATTGTTAGTGCCTGTTCTTGCGGTGTGGATTGCAGCGTTCTCCGCGCGGCTTTCGACGCTTAAACTCTTACACGCTCTTCCATGATCGATCGTTTGATAGCGCGTTTTGTTATTCTGGCTTCGGGGTTGGCGGCAGTTGCGTGGCTGCTGGGGCTTCTGGTGTTCGTCGCCGACGTCAACGGCATGGCCGAAGTCGAAGACGCGGCAGCGCCTACCGATGCCATCGTCGTTCTCACCGGCGGCAGCGAACGTATCGATGCCGGGCTTCAGCTTCTCAAAGCGGGCAAGGGCCATAAGCTTTTTATCTCCGGCGTGCATCCGGGCCTGAAGCTCGATCAGCTTTTGACCGGCCAGACCGTGCCGAAAGATTTGCATGACTGCTGCATCATTCTTGGCCATGCGGCAGAAACGACGATAGGCAATGCCGAAGAAACGCAAACCTGGATGGGTATCGAAAATTATCATTCGATGCGGCTTGTGACTTCCAACTATCACATGCGCCGCAGCCTCATGATCTTCCACGCCGCGATGCCGGAGATGAAAATTGTGCCCTCGCCGGTCGTGCCGGATAGCGTGAAGCTCGACCGTTGGTGGCAACGCCACGGCACCGCGAGCCTTCTGATTGTCGAATATGACAAGTATCTGCTTGCCATGTTCCGCCTCTGGCTTGGGCAAGACTGATGCGTTTTCTGCGTAACCTTATTCTTAACATCGCGCTCTACGGCTCGATCTTCGGCATGGCGTTTTTGATGCTGCCGACGCTGCTGCTGCCGCGCAAACAACTCCTCTTCTTCGTCCATATCTGGATGAACGAGCTTGAATGGGTGAACACACATATCGGCGGCATGAAGTATCGCGTGACCGGTTGGGAAAATCTGCCGGAAGGCGCCTGTATCGTGGCACCAAAGCATCAGTCAGCATGGGAAACCATCATGCTGCACCGCATGTTCAAGGATCCGGCGATCATTCTGAAAAAAGAGCTCCTGATGTTCCCGCTGATCGGCTGGTTCATGACGCGCTCGCAGATGATACCGATTGATCGCAAGGGCCGTGCGGCTGCACTTGCCAAAATGATGCGCGCGGCGCACCGGGCGGCAGATGACGGTCGTCGTATCGTGATTTTTCCGCAAGGCACGCGCGTGCCGGTAGGTGTGGATGCCCCTTATAAATCGGGCATTGTCGGCATTTATAAAGAACTCAAACTGCCCATCGTGCCAGTGGCGCTGAACTCAGGACTTCTGTGGCCAAAGAACAGTTTTTTCAAAAAGCCGGGGCTGATTACGGTTGAGATTTTGCCACAAATTCCCGCAGGGCTTCCGCGCGAAGAGATGATGACGCGTTTGAAGGATGAGCTGGAGACGGCCTCAAACCGCCTCGCGAAACTTTCGTCTTAGCTCGCCTTAAGGCCAGTTGAGCCGAAGCCACCCACGCCGCGCTCGGATGATGGCAACTCTGCCACTTCATTCCATTCGATACGTTCATAAGCCGCGATAATCATCTGCGCCACGCGCATGCCGCGCGTGATTGTGAAAGCTTCGGTGCCGAGATTGGCAAGAATGACCTGCACTTCGCCGCGATAATCGGCATCGATGGTGCCGGGGCTATTGAGCACAGTAATGCCATTTTTGAGCGCGAGGCCCGAACGTGGGCGCACTTGCGCTTCATAACCTTCCGGAATTGCCATTGAAAGGCCCGTCGGTATCAGCGCGCGCTTGCCGGGCTCGATCACAACGTCATTCGCGACAGCTGCGCAGAGATCCATCCCCGCCGAATGCGATGTGGCATAGGCGGGAAGATTAAGGCCTTCGGCATGCGGAAGTGTTGTGACAGAGACAGACAGTTTTTTCATTTGTTCCTCAGGCTGCGTTAAAAAATGTGACGATCTCATCGGCCAATTGGCGCGCGATGTTGTGTTTGCTCTGGCGTTCCCAGTTTTCCGCGCCGGTTTTGCGGAGCAATGTAACTTCGTTTTCATCCTGATCGAAGGCTTTGCCTTCACCGACTTCGTTCGCCACCAGCCAATCGCAACCTTTGCGCGCGAGCTTGACTGTTGCGTTCGCAATCAGATTATCCGTCTCCGCCGCAAAGCCAACGACAAGGCGCGGGCGACGATTGCCGGCTTTGGAAAGCGTCGCGAGAATATCGGGGTTCTCGATCAGCTCGAGTGCCGGTTTAGCCCCGTCTTTCTTGAGTTTTTGTGATACGGCATCTGCCACGCGCCAATCAGCGACAGCGGCTGCGCATACTGCGATATCAGCGGGCAGTTCAGCTTCGCA
>DASTLS010000013.1:0-4543 GCA_035714725.1 Alphaproteobacteria bacterium
CAGGAGGATGAGGCCCAGCAGGGTGGCGTAAATCAGCGCCTGCATACCGCGTTGGGGCAGGGCAGGGCGATTGCAGTACCACCCAAGTCCGCCAAGCAGCAGAACAGACCCGGCGATCATCGGTAATCCTTCGATGCCAACTGCGAGTAATCCCCCCGCCGCGCCACCCATCATCAGGGCAGGGGAGGAGCCTATAACGCCGAGCGCTATGCGCGCCACGGCTCCGAACATAAGCAGATCTAGAATGACGTACCACGAATGGTGGCTGGCTTCACCGGTATGAAATCCTGCAACGGAAAATGGATTGAAGTTCGTAACTGTCGTGAACAGCAAAAACAGAACGACAAGCCATGCATCTTTTTTACCGACCAGCGGTCGCGCAAAATAACGCATGACCGGAAACAGCAGCGCAAGTTCGGTGAACGGTATAACAACCGATGCGATCAGCGCGGCTTTCTTCTGCGCTACGAACTGTTGAGCGATCAGGATAACGAGCGCGATTGGAATATCCACCAGCCGCGACCAGATGCTGGTGAAGCCATCCGGCGCGTTAACTCTTGTTATCGTGCGGTCGTACCATCCTGCGCCGTTAACCCAGTTTAACACCTGCGTCATGCGCACAGGATCATCGAAGCCGGTCAGCTCGCCTTTGTATACGCCGCCGGTTGTAACAACGAGACATGAGAGCGCGACATAGCACCACACAATCCACGGCACGCCTTTGTAGGGAGGTTTGAAAAGCCAGTCGCGAAACGCTGAGGTCATTCTTCAGTTAGCGCCTTTTTATCGACCTGATACAGCACATAATTTCCAGGCAGTTTCATGTCGACATATTTGAGCCACTTCGGCAGTCCGCGGCCTGTCTGCATCCGTGCCTCCATAAGCTGATTGGCGGGCGCATAGCCCTGATCATATGCGGATGGAATACGGCATAGTGCGACGAGGTCGAGGTTGTGGCGAATGGCGATATCCTTTGCCTGATCGGCATCGCGCGTTTCAAAGAACGTATCGTTGTCGATGAATTTGTTTTGTGAAGGATATTGCGCGACGAAATTCAAACGTACTTCGGTGTGATAGAGGAAGCGCGAAGAGTCCCAGCTCGGAACGATGAGCAATGTATCCTTCGAGTAAGAATTATTAATGTACCACGCCGTGTAAAGCATATCGCAGGCATCCGGCACCTGCTGCACTTTTGCCGGGAAGAAAAGAACGCGCGAAATAATCGGATCGTCGGCTTGCATCGCCGGCAGCAGCAACATCCAGAACGGACCAAGCGCTACAAAAATCGCGAGCGATGCCAGTGCGTAAGTTTTATTTTTCTTCAACCGGTCAGTGAAATATTGCCAGCACCAGAGTAGCCATGCGCACGCCGTTGTGAGCGCGTGATGGATGTAACGTGAATAAGATTCCTCCATCAGTGCCGGGAACGCAGCGAAACCCAGATAGGCAAAACGCATCGCGCGCTGGCGGCGATTGGTTGCTGTGCGTACCGCAGCGATACCCGCGATAATCGCAATGAGTGACGGCATCACGAGGCCGATAAATTCAAGGAAATTGGCAGAGACATGCCAGACGGAATTGGCTTCATAGTGAATGGCTTTCGCCATCTCACGCTCGGCCTCTGACAATCCCGCCAATGGCCCTTTGAGGATTTCCGGGAAACACGCGACCATCGCAATCAGCAGCGTGACGCCGGAGATAACCATGATACTGAAGCTCTGACCGCGGCGCTTGCCGGCGAAAGAAATGCCGAACTTCGTTGCCGAGAGAAACAGCCCCGCCAAAACCAGCAAGATCGGACCGAGGATTGAGGGCTCGACATACGATGCTGTTAACAAGTGTGAAGGCGGCTGGTGGATCGGCAGCATGATGAAGTTGATCAATGCCGCAAAATACATCGCCTTCGCCCCGCGCTGCGCCACCATCGCCCTACTATCAAGCCACGCGACGAACGCCAGAAGGGCTACGGCTGTCGCCACCATAGGGAAGGGCTCGATGCCGACCGCGAGCACAATAGCGGTCGATGCCGCCATAATCCACATCGCGGACTGCCCGCGCGAGCCCAACGCTATGCGCCCTGCTGCACCGAATATCGCGAGGTCAAGGATTGTATAATAGGGATGATGGCTTGCTTCGCCGGTTTGGAAACCGCCAATAGAAAATTGCTTGAAGTTCAGTACAGTCGTGAACATCAAAAACAGAATGACGAGCCAAGACTCTTTTTTCCCTACAAGCGGTCGCGCGAAATAACGCGCGACGGGAAAGAGCAGGGCAAGTTCGATGAACGGTATGACGATTGTGGATACAAGAACGGCGCTGCGCTGATCGGTGAAGTTTTGGGCGATCAAGATCACGGCGGCAATCGGCATATCCACGAGGCGCGACCAGATAGTGGTGAAGCCCTCCGGCGGATTGGCTCGCATGATGGTGCGGTCGTACCAGCCATGGCCGTTAATCCATTCGAGGATTTGCGTCATGCGCGTGTGATCATCAAAGCCGCTGAGATGCCCCGCGAAGACACCGTTACTTGTGTAGAGCGCGCAGCTCAGCGCGGCGTAGAGCCAAACAATCCACGGCACACCGCTGTAAGGTGGCGCGAAAATCCAGTCGATGATCTTTTTGCGCGTCATGTCGGTTCTCGGGGAGATTTTCTCAGGATGACTTCGATCTGAGCCAGGGCTGGCCCAATCGTCTGGTCGATTGGCAAGTGCAGAAACTTGTAGAGAGGGTAAAGGCTCGGCGCGTGATTGCCTAACACATATTGCAACCCGCCGCTGAACGGCCAAAGCAGGTTATAGGCTGTACGCTGGCCACGGCTGATCGATTTCAGCCGATAGCGTTCGTCGTATCCGGCATCCATACGGCGGATCTGAATGATCTCGCCGCCGGGGAGTTTTTCGGCGAGCTGGCGGACCTCGAATGACACCGGCGACCAGCTTGCGGTGCCGCCGAGCCGGAATGTCGCCTTATGGTCGTCATTAAAAAGGCTCGGCCACGCACCCTGTTCATACAAATCCTCGTCAGGCACCACGAAGATCAGATATCCGCCCGGCTTCACCAGCGACCACCAATCGGCCAAGGCTGCAGGGACATCGCTCATATGCTCGAGGCAATGGGAGCTATGGACGCAATCGTAGGAGTTTGGGCCCATATAGTGAGGCATGCGTTCGGCATCCCCCTGGGCCTTATCAAAGACCTTGGCAGTAGGGGTGACCGGAGACTTGCCGGCGCCGATATCGAGGACCTGACCCTGAAGGTAGGTTTTGAAGAAATCCGGGCCGCGGAGCTTGTTCGTTTTGGAGGCTTCGTGAACCACGGAGAACCATGCTGAGAGGTGTTTGCGAAGCGAGTGTGGGGGCGAATCCGATGTTTGCGCAAGATAACGGGATGAGCCTGAAATCGGCTTTAAAAGCCCCATTTCCCGGTCGCTTTAAGTCGCATAAGATATATTATGTTAAATGAACTATGGGGTGAGAATGGGCTTATTCATAAATCCCAGCCATCTGTGCTATAGCATCCGCCATTATCAGTTCAGTCATATAACGGATTATTTTATGCCGAGAGAAGTTAAGCCTAATGCTGCGATTATTACCGTTGAATTCTAGGCGGTCGCCTGCCTGACCCTTCTTGGTCAGCAAGCCACCGACGAATGGTTCCAAAGCGATCCGCAGCTGGCCAGCCATCCGCTTGCCGACCAGATCCGCGCCCATACGACCGGCAGCTCCATAGCGGCGCCTTTGCATGTCGATCCGGAAACCTACCGCCTGATCGTCGCGTCATATTATGAACATGTCGCGCCTTCCATGAGCACCCTCTATCTACACAGAAGCGATCGTCAATATTTGCGTCTTGCATTTCCGGCACAAGCCGACCGGATGACCGTCCGTACAACGGAAAATGCGCAAGCTTTAACGGAAATGAAATTCGGCCGCTTGAAAGCGCCAAAAGCGGCTCTTGAGCCGGTTTCATCGAAACTCTATACCGTCAAAATCGATGGCAAGCCCCATCCTCTGGATGAGATCGAATGCGGAATTCTGCATGTTCTGACCTCCTCATCGCATGGCGCCGTAGCTCCCGGTATTTTCTTTAATCGCAGCGTCGCCTCAGGCGTCGCGGAAGCCTTAGCTCCTGGTGCCGATGACATTACTCGAATTTTGCAGCGTTTAAGAGGTATGAGAAACCCGCGCAGTGGTATCGGCATCTTCCGCGAACCGGGGGCAACGGAAAAAACGTCAAAGAATGGCCACACCTACTTAAAGGCAAAACTTCCGAAGATTGTTTTTCCGGATGATTATCTGGCAGTCCGTCAGGAATCCATCGAAAGCAAAAGAAATACCGCGCCTCAAAGACCAGATCCAAATCCTCTGAACGTGAAGGAAAAATACGAGGTCACAGTTAATGGCCGCAAGTATCTTATGAATTTCATTCAATGTTCTATTCTTGAAAATCTTTCCGTGCATGGCTGGGGTATCATTGACAACATTCACCGGCAACTGAATGCCGAGCTGCTGCCTGAAGCAGCCGAGCATATTTTCCAAAGACA
>DASTLS010000014.1:0-3917 GCA_035714725.1 Alphaproteobacteria bacterium
GGTCGGTATGTCGGTGATGCTGGCGCGAGGGAACGCAGCGGACCCAGTTGCTGCCGAAAAAGCGGCGCGCGCTTTCACATATGAAAGCCTCTTCAAGCTCGGAAATGATCCGATCCTTCGTGGCGAGCAGGCGGCTCAGGCGGCATCCAAGGTTGCCGCCATTCCAGCGGTGCGAGAAATCCTCCTGAAATTTCAGCAAGATTTCGCCGCCAACCCGCCGGACGGCAAGCCCGGTACTGTGCTGGATGGGCGGGATATCGGCACCGTTATATGCCCCCAAGCCCCTGTTAAGATTTATGTTACCGCCAGCGACGAAGTGCGTGCCCAGCGCCGGTTTAAGGAGTTGCAGGGCAGGGCCGAAAATGTTACTTACGCGACCGTCCTGAACGAGTTGAAAGAGCGCGATGCACGCGATGCAAACCGCTCCACAGCTCCGGCAAAACCGGCCAGTGACGCCGTCATCCTCGATACCTCGAACATGACAGCGGACCAGGCCTTCGCCGAAGCACTCAAGATCGCTGAAGCCAAGCTGAAGCAGTCTTGATCTGACAGGATAGCCAACGGGTGTTGGCGACGGGTTATCGATCTTCGGCAAATGGGCCTCGCTTTCAGCCCCGCCATGAGAAACATGATCCGGTTTTAAAAACGGCTTCGCACATCGGAGCCAAAGAGAAAGCAGGCAGAGCGTCGGTTCATGAAACCGCGTCTGCATCCAGAAAGAGAAAAACCAAATGGCACGCAGTGCAACCCAGAAACGCGCCGCTCCTGAAGCCGCGTCTATGAAGAAAAACAAAACGCCCGCTAACGCACCTGCAAGCACCGGCGAATTCGCCGCGATGCTCGAAGAAACGTTCGGCAAGTCCGGCAGCCTTGAAGGCAAGGTCGTGCAGGGCCGCGTTGTTTCGGTCGAAAATGATTTTGTCATGGTCGATGTCGGCCTCAAGTCCGAAGGCCGCATCCCGCTCCGTGAATTCGCTCTCGCCGGCCAGCCGCCGGAACTGAAGACAGGCGACACGGTTGAAGTGTTCCTCGAGCGCATGGAAAATCGCGATGGCGAAGCAATGCTGTCGCGCGAAAAAGCCAAGCGCGAAGAAAGCTGGACCGTCCTGCAGCAGTCCTTCGATAAGGGCGCGCATGTCACCGGCATCATCTTCGGTCGCGTCAAAGGCGGTTTCACCGTCGATCTCAGCGGCGCCATGGCCTTCTTGCCGGGCTCGCAAGTCGATATCCGTCCGGTTCGCGACATCACCCCGCTTATGGGTACGCCGCAGCCGTTCCAGATCCTCAAAATGGACCGCGCACGTGGCAACATCGTTGTCTCGCGCCGCGCCGTACTTGAGGAAAGCCGCGCCGAAGCCCGTACCGAACTGGTTGCCAACCTCAAGGAAGGCCAAGTTCTGCAAGGTGTCGTCAAGAACATCACCGATTACGGCGCATTCGTCGATCTCGGCGGTGTGGACGGCTTGCTCCACGTCACCGATATCGCGTGGAAGCGTATCAACCATCCGTCGGAAGTTCTGCAGATCGGCCAACCGGTCAATGTGCAGGTCATCCGCTTCAATCCGGAAACACAGCGCATCAGCCTCGGCATGAAGCAGCTTGAGTCCGATCCATGGGAAGGCGTCGTCGCCAAGTACCCGGTCGGTCTCAAGATGAAGGGCCGCGTCACCAACATCACCGACTACGGCGCGTTCGTCGAGCTGGAGCCGGGCATCGAAGGTTTGGTGCACGTGTCCGAAATGTCCTGGACCAAGAAGAACGTCCATCCCGGCAAGATCGTTTCGACCAGCCAGGAAGTGGAAGTCATTGTCCTCGACATCGACATGCAGAAGCGCCGCATCAGCCTCGGCATCAAGCAGACGCAGGACAATCCGTGGGAGAAGTTCAAGGGTGAACACACCGTTGGCACGACCCTTACGGGCGAAATCCGCAATATCACCGAGTTCGGCCTGTTTGTCGGCCTTCCCGGCGATATCGACGGCATGGTCCATATGTCCGACATCTCGTGGGACAAGCCGGGCGAAGAAGCCATCACCGCGTACCAGAAGGGCCAGAACGTTGAGGTCAAGATCCTCGACATCGACGCCGAGAAGGAACGCATCAGCCTCGGCATCAAGCAGCTCTCGAAGGATCCGTTTGAAGGCGTGTCCGTCGGCCTCAAGAAGGGCGACGTTGTCACCTGCACCGTCAGCGCGATCACCGAAGGCGGCATCGAAGTCAAACTCGGCGCAGACGCCGAAGGCTTCACCGGCTTCATCAAGCGCGGCGATCTGGCACGCGAACGTTCGGAGCAGAAGCCCGATCGTTTTGCCGTCGGCGAAAAGGTCGATGCCAAGATCACCAACGTCGACAAGGGCAGCCGTAAGGTAGCTCTCTCGATCAAGGCGCGCGAAGTCGAAGAGGAAAAGAAGGCGATGGAAGAATACGGATCTTCGGATTCGGGCGCTTCACTCGGCGACATCCTCGGCGCCGCGATCAAGAAGAAGAAGGAAGAGAAGGAATAAGCTTTTCGCCTTTCCAAGCAATCAAACCGCCGGAGCGAAAGTTCCGGCGGTTTTTTGTTGAGCGGCGTGTTGCTGAATTTTGGTAGTTCCACGCAACTAATTTTCCCGTTGCGGGCCTATGCGGTTTTTCGCTAGGGTCGTTGCAACGAAACTTCTAAGGACGCCGACCGCATGTCTTTCTGTTGTTGTTTAGCCTGATTTGATTGCGCCGCCGCTGAAACGCGGGGGCAGGGCTTAAACGACAACCTTTTTCTCCCTCGGGAAACGACCCCGGAGAAATATTTCAGAAAGACAGATTTATGCGTACCGCCGTTATTTCGTTCCCATCACATCACCGTCCTGTCGTTGGCGTTCTTGCGAACAGCCGCGGTCATAATCACGGCCTCAGCCAGCGCTGGCTTGATGCGCTGCATGCGCAAGGTTTTGATGTTCATGTTATAGCGCCCGGCACGCGCGTTCAGGAACTTCGCGCGCTTCTGCCGAAGCTGGACGGCATTCTTCTGCCGGGAGGAGATGCCAATATTCATCCCTCTCTGCATAGCCGCAATGAAGGTATTCATGCCGGGCAGAGATTTGACCGGCGCCGCGACATCACGGCCATTGCTTTGGCATTGCTCGCCGTTCGGCATCGCATTCCCATTCTCGGTATTTGCCGCGGCATGCAAGAGATGAATGTGGCGCTTGGCGGCTCGTTGCATCAATCCGTGAAGCGCGCCGGTTTTGGCGAGCAGCGCATGCGCCCGGCACCGGGCAAGCCGATCGAAGATCGCTTCCGGGAAGTGCACCGCGCTTCAATCGTTCGCCGTGGCATGTTGAACGAAGCGTTTGGTGCGACCGCCATCGCCATTAATTCGATCCATACGCAGGGCATCAAGAAGCTTGGGCGCGGTCTTGTGGCCGAGGCATTCCACGGGCGGCTCATGGAAGCGTTCAGTCTGCCGAAGCATCCGTTCTTCCTCGGCGTGCAATGGCATCCGGAAGTGCGATTCGATAGCCCAAGCAATGCGCCGATCTGGCATGGCTTTCGCGTAGCGGTGGAGACTTATGCCGCAGCTAAAGCGGCGCGCAGGCCGGAAGCAGACCGCGAGTCGCAGAGCGTAAAATCAGCGCTTGTCGCCTAAATAGGTGTCAGGCCAAAAATGCCAGACTACCCAAGGGGTTAGTTTTTATCCCTGCTTGACTTCGGCCATGTGCTTTGGCAACTTCATTGCAGACTCAGTGACTTACCTCGCCCCCGGAACGCAGCTCTTTCAGGAAACGTTCGATGACCAAATCCGACCTCATCCTGCGCCTTGCCGAAAAATACCCGCACCTTTTGCAGCGCGACATCGAGCGTATCGTTAACACTGTATTCGACGAGATTTCCAACGCCCTCGCGCGTAACAACCGCGTCGAGCTGCGCGGCTTCGGTGC
>DASTLS010000015.1:0-9917 GCA_035714725.1 Alphaproteobacteria bacterium
CGGAAAGAAATCTTCAAGGTCGAAGCGCTGGATGGCGCAGAGTCCATGCTCAAGATATGGGACGATGTCGTCACCACTTTTGCCGCACATGGCAAAGGCGAATTGCTGATGAGCGGAATGGATGAGCGTATTTGGATAAAAGTCTATGGCGACAAGCTGGATGAGGAAATCAAACGCCGCAAGAAGGCGGGTATCCGTTCGCGCCTGCTCATCAAGGAAGGCGATAATTTGTGCCTGGGCTCAGACGATGTTTATCGCTGCGTGCCCGAGGCCGTTTTCGGGCAAACACCCTATTTCGTCTACGGCGATAAATACGCCCTGATCAATTGGGGACCGCCCGCCAAAATCGTTCTCATCCAAAATAAAGCGATTGCCGACAATTTCCGTAAGCAGTTCGAATTCAACTGGAAGCTCGGAACGCCGGTCAAGAATCCTAAAGTTCTCTATCCCGTCATGGATGCAGTGAAATAAAAAACCCCTCTTCTTGCGAAAGGGGGTTTTTAAAAGTCTCAAACTTTTTTGATTAGGCGCTTTCGGCCAGCGAGGTGAGGTCCACTTTGACGCCCGGGCCCATCGTCGAAGACAATGTGACGCGGTTGACATAAGTGCCCTTAACGCCCGTCGGACGTGCCTTCGTGACAGCATTGAGGAACGCCTTAGCGTTTTCCAAAATGTGCTGTTCCGAGAAGCTCGCCTTGCCGATGCCGGCCTGAACGATACCGGCCTTTTCAGCACGGAATTCGATCGAGCCTGCCTTGGCCGCCTTAACGGCTTCGGCAACGTTCGGTGTGACTGTGCCGAGCTTCGGGTTCGGCATGAGGCCGCGAGGACCAAGCACCTTACCCAGCTTACCAACGACGCCCATCATGTCTGGCGAAGCAACGACGCGGTCGAAATCCAACCAGCCGCCATTGATCTTTTCAGCGAGGTCATCGCCACCGACAGCATCGGCACCGGCCTTCTTTGCTTCATCGGCCTTTTCGCCTTTAGCGAAAACGACGACGCGCATGCTCTTGCCCGTACCGTGAGGCAACTGGATCATCGCGCGAACGGTCTGATCGGACTGCTTGGTGTCGATGTTAAGGTTGACGGCAACTTCGATGGTTTCATCGAATTTGCGCGCTGCCTGTGATGCGTTCTGCTTCACGAGCTTGACGGCTTCGGCCAGACCATAGGTCTTGTTGCGGTCGACGTTCGTCAGGACTTTGCGGAATTTTTTACCGTGTACCATGGTTTTACTCCTTCACCTGAACGCCCATCGAACGGGCGGAACCGATAATCATGCTGCAGGCCGCCTCGATATCGTTGGCGTTCAAATCCTGCATCTTCTGTTTCGCGATTTCGCGGACTTGCGCCATCGTGATCGTGCCGACAGATTCCGTACCGGTCGTCTTGGCGCCCTTCTGGATCTTCGCGGCTTTCATGATGAAGAAGCTGTTCGGCGGCATCTTCGTGATGAAGGTGAAGCTGCGGTCCGAGAACGCGGTGATCACAACGGGGATCGGCGTGCCTTTTTCCATGCTCTGCGTCTTCGCATTGAACTGCTTGCAGAAGTCCATGATGTTCAGGCCGCGTTGACCCAGCGCCGGACCAATTGGTGGCGAGGGATTTGCAGCGCCGGCCGGCACCTGCAATTTGATAAGGCCGATAATTTCTTTTGCCATATTACGTCTCCTTCAGGCCGCAGATCATCTGCGGCGGATTGCACAAAAGCCTCACGAGCGCAGATGCGCTTGCGAAACATTCTAAAATTGTGAAGGGAAATTTGCCCTTCTTGATGCATGCCGTGGTCTTGGTCTTACGTCGGCGATGCATTGGCAGTGGTGCGGTCTCCTCAGGCCATCTTCGAGGCTAACCTCCCACACCTGCGTCTTGAGGCGATTAGTAGTGAGAAAGCGGCTGAGAGTCTAGCCTTTTTTTGGTAGTTTTGAGGGGTAACTAGTTCCCTGAGGCTTCGATTTTTGATATATTTCGGCCTCTTAGCTAGCCTAAGCTGGTTTTTGACTTCAGTACTGCGCCTATCCCCTTCTGTTCTATCGCACTATCACAGTTGTCCACAGTACACTTACCGAGAATTTGCGGAGAATTTATGCCGGCTCCCGGAAAAATCGCATGACCGACCTCGTCGCCCAAGCCCTAGCCGCCCTCCGCCAGAAAGATTTCGCGGGTGCTCGCGCCGCGATGACGGCATTTGCCACCGAAAACCAGCTCGAGTTTCAGCATTATCTGATCAAGGGTCTCGCCGAAATCGCGCTCCAGGATTGGATGGCAGCACGCGATACCTTCACCGAAGCATCGGAGATTTTTCCGCATCAACCGCAAGTCTGGCTCAACCTCGGCGTAGCCGAGGAAAATCTTGGCGATCTGGATGACGCTGCTGAAAGCCTCGAGCAAAGCTTAGACCTCAAAGCCGAGCAAGGCGATGTCTGCGGTAATCTCTCAAACGTTTATCGCAAGCTTGGACGTTTCGAAGACGCCGAGCGTATGGCGCATCGCGCCTATGAACTTGGCGCACCGAAAGGACAGTCACTCAACAGCCTTGGCCTCGCGCTCATGAAGCAGGGCAAGTTTGAAGCCGCCGAGCGCACATTTCAGGAAGCGCTGCGTCATGATGCAACCGATGCACACATCCCCGCCAACATTGCGAATTGTTATGTCGATCAATTGAAGTTCGAGGCCGCATGGCCGTTCTTCGCCAAAGCGCGCGCGCTCAGCAATGATGCCACGATCCGTCGCGACGAGGGCATGGCGCGTTTGCTTGCCGGACAATATGCCGAAGGCTGGAAGCTTTACGAAGCGCGGCTGGAATTACCGAATGCCCTTCGCATCATTCCTAACTGCCCGCGCTATAACGGCGAGCCGGTCGCCGGAAAGAAAATCCTGCTGCTGGCGGAGCAAGGCTTCGGCGACACGATCATGTTCTGCCGCTACGGCAAAATGCTGCACGATATGAAGGCGGATATCTGCTGGGTGGTGCAGAAGCCGGTGAAATGGCTGCTGGATGGCAATATGCCCGGCACCATTACAGCAGAAGGCGATCCGATGCCTTACGCCGATTACTATATTCCGCTTCTCTCGCTGCCGAATGCCTTGCAAAAACCATCGCCTGCCGATGCGCCAACGACGCCTTACCTTCGCGTGACGACAACTGCAGAATTACCGGACGCCAAAACAGGCAAAAAGAAGATCGGTTTGGTTTGGGCGGGCTCGCCAACACACGAACGTGATCACGAACGCTCTATTCCGCTCGAAGCCTTCGCGCCGCTGTTCCGTAAACTAAATGCGACGTTCTACTCACCATTTACCGGTGCGGGTCTTGAGGAAATTACAAGTGGGACACCGGTTATCCGTCTTGATCAGCTGATCACAGATTTTGCCGATACGGCAGCGATATTACAGGCGCTGGATTATCTGGTGACCGTCGATACCGCGACAGCGCACCTTGCGGGCGCACTCGGCATCAAAACGTATCTCCTGCTGCAATATTCGCCCGACTGGCGCTGGGGCACCGAAGGCATTTCAACGGCCTGGTATCCGAGCATAACTCTCCTCCGTCAGCCGAAATACGGCGACTGGGAAAGCGTGCTGAATACCCTATTGGATAGGTTGGCTTAAGCGCACACTTTCACAGCCGCGACAGCCAACGCCTTGGCACACTCGATCATCTCATCGATGCGCACGTGTTTCTCCGTTTCATCCGCATAGCCGCGCGGCCCGTAAAGGCAGCACGGGATTCCAGCACGCTGCAGATGCGCTGTATCGTTGCCGCAATAGGAATAAGGCAGGACAATACCAATTTTCTCAACATCGCGCCCCGATATCTGCTTATGAGCGTCGCTCACGATCCGCACAATTTCGGCATCGGCCGGAACTTCCGTCGGCGGCATATCGGCACCACCTACCTTAAAGCGCGGCGGTGGTGGATGATGGTATTCATATCGGAAATCAGGAATTTCTTTCTTCAGCGTCTCGAGAAGCTCGACAAATTTCTTATCAATATCTTCCGGCTGATAGCTGCCGCTGTAACGCACGTCGACGATGATCGTGCAGTAATCCGGCAAGTTTGACGGACCGGCGAGATCGTAATCGCGACTGCGGCCACCGATGATCGAAGCAACATTGATTTTCGGTAAGGCAGGATAGTCCGCATCGCCGTTCTTGAGATCAAGGCGCGGCAAAGCTTCCATTACCTTGCTCATCAGTTTGATAGCATCCACGCCCTGCTCGCTGCGGCTGGTATGCACCGAATTTCCGACGGTGCTGATGGCACATTTGTGAACGCCAACACATTTCGTGATGATGTTATTGGTTGAATAAGGTTCCGGCACGATCGCCACATCTGTGTGCACACCGGACTTCAGCATATGGATCGTGCCTTTGCCGCCTTGCAATTCGCCGACAACACAGGCGACAACCAGATCGCCTTTAAGCGGAATGCCGGATTGCTTTACGGCAATGGCCGCCGCGATCATCGCCGCGACGCCCGATTTCATATTATGAATGCCTGCGCCCCAGAGGCGGTTATCTTCAATACGCGGCTCGTAGGGATTCCATTTCCAGGATTCGAGAACGGAGTCGTTGTCGATATGGCCATTGAACATCAATGAACGGCCGCCGCCCGAGCCTTTCAGTCGCGCGATAACCTGCGGCCGACCTTTCGAGACCTCCTGATATTCGACGGCAAAGCCTTCTTTTTTCAGAAGGTCATGGATGTAAACAGCGACATCACGCTCGGATTCCGTGGGACTTGGAATCCGAATTAAATCTTGCGCGAGAGTAAGGACTTTTTGGTCGGTGAGGAGTGAGAGAACTTTGTCTGTTACGCTCATTCCTCGCCCCGCTCAGGAAAAACTTAAACCTTCTCGACCTGGCTGTATTCCAGCTCGACCGGTGTGGCGCGACCGAAGATCGAAACAGCGACCTTGAGGCGTGCCTTGGCTTCGTCGACTTCTTCGACCGTGCCGTTGAAGGATGCGAACGGACCATCGGCCACACGTACCTGCTCGCCGACTTCGAACGTGACGGAGGGCTTCGGATGCTCAACACCTTCCAAAACTTGGTTGAGGATGCGTTGCGCTTCGGCTTCGGAAATCGGCGCAGGCTTGCCGCCGCCGCCGAGGAAACCGGTAACCTTCGCCGTATTCTTGACGAGGTGCCAGCTTTCGTCCGTCAGGTCCATCTTGATGAGGACGTAGCCCGGGAAAAATTTGCGCTCGGCATTGACCTTGGCGCCGCGGCGAACTTCGACCACTTCTTCGGTCGGCACGAGAATTTCGGAGAAGAAGTCTTCGAGACCCTTCTTGACGGCGGTTTCGCGTACGGACTGAGCAACCTTCTTCTCGAAGCCCGAATACACGTGAATGACATACCAACGATGCGACATAGTTACCTCTTACGTTTCAAATTATGAATTCATGCCGAGCACGCGGCTGACTACAAAGCCGAGTACGGAATCGACGCCGAAAAAGAACAGGCCCGTGACAATCGCCATCAACACGATCGCGACGGTCATGCCGACGGTTTCCTTACGCGTCGGCCATGTGACCTTGGAGATCTCACGGCGCGTTTCATCGATGAATTGCATCGGATGAAAACCGCCTTCGGTCTTGTCTTTCACATTCGCCTGATCGCTCGCCATACTTTTATCCTATCTGCGTTGGCTGGCAGGAGTGGAGGGGCTCGAACCCGCAGCCTTCGGTTTTGGAGACCGACGCTCTACCAATTGAGCTACACTCCTACAGCTTCCAACATTGCCTTTTACCCACAGTTCGCCGTCCGGCGGAACGCGCCGGACTGACTTTATCAAATTGTGGGAATGGCATTTTGTAACCGATCAGAGCGGCGCTTGCCAATGGAAAAAAGCTGGGGCGTAAAAACCCAGTGAAATCAAGTAATTCGCCGGATAGCCAGCGCCGCGCGCATGCCAAGTATAAAGAGCAGCTCGGCGCCGCAGAAAAACGCCAGATTGGCGGCGATATCGTGCGTAAAGCCATAGGAATGAAGGCCTACGCTCAGCAAATTCACGCCGAACCATGAGAGGGCCACGACGATGTTGGCGGCTGCCGCGCAGGTCGCGAAATTGACCGGCGATAAAACATTCGCGATGCGGCCATGCAGGAGCCACAGCAGCCACAGCACAATAAACATCGCGCCGTTTTCTTTCGGATCCCAACCCCAGAAGCGCCCCCATGATTGATCGGCCCAGATGCCGCCCAGGATTGTGCCAAGCGTCGCAAAGAAAGCCGCAATCAATGCGACTGCGAGAACAGCGTTCAGCAACCGCCCCTGCTCGGCTTTATCTTTGGGCTTCAGCAAGACATTGACGAGATAGATATGCGCGAGCGTTCCGGCGACGAGCGTGCAGCCATAACCGGTCGTGATCGCCACAACATGCGTTGCCAGCCAGAAATTGGTATTGAGCACAGCGACCAGCATTTCCATCGTATCGCCATTCGCGGCGTATCGCGTGCTGATGAAAAGCAAAACCGCGCCGATGACGGAACCGACCGCGAGCACCAAAGCATCGCGCCGCTTCCATGCAAAAATCAGCGACAACACAACAGCAATGAGTGAGACAAAAATCGTCGTTTCATAAAGCGTCGAAACCGGCGGGCGGTTTTGAATGAAAATGCGCAAGCTTACGCCCAGGAACTGAAGCACCGCGCCGAGCGCCGTTCCCGCAGCCGCAAAACCGATGAAGCGCTTGCGATTAGCAATAAACGCCACGGCAAGAGACGCACATGATGCGAGATACAGAACGAGCGCGAGATCGAACGGCTGCAAATCCTGATAGAAAATCTCGGCCTGCAGGCGCGCGGGTGAGGCATGCGATCCGGCAAGCTCATAAGATTTGTCGCGAGCAACTACCGTATCGCGCTGCCACACGGCATTATCTTTTGCGGCATAATCCGCTGCGAGTTTTTTCCAAAGATCGAGATAGGCTGCGCTTTGCGGCGAGCCGTGACCTTCGAATAACGTTGCCCACGGCGCGCTCCATTCGCCGTTATCGGCACCCCATTGCGGCGGCACGATACGGAACAAAGCCGACTGCTTGTGGCCGGAAACCTCGAGATAGCCCAACGCCAATTTCGCTTCGGCATGTTCATGCGGCGTCAGCTGTTCCGGATTCTTGCCCTCAAGCCCCTTCACCAGCGCCACAATTTGCTCTTCATGCGGCATGAGATCGAGATAGGTCAGTGTTTGATGCGCTGGAAGATGAAGCGTTGTCGCGAGCTGCTCATCGTCGATCTGGAATTGCGGCGTGAGCACCGTCAAGGATTGCGCAATAACGCCATAGGTCAAAGTCTTGGCGTAAAGATCGAGCAACTGCCGCTGCGATGAGGTCAACTCCTCATCGCGCTCTTCGCTCAATGTTTTGATTACATCGCCATACTGCGCGAGCGCCTTGGAAACCTCGATAAAGGAATAGTGATGTTCGGGCCGCCATTCCAAACCAATAGCAGCAACCGTTTGTGGGTCGGGAATGTTGAAGACATCACGCGTAAAAGCTTTGTGCTGATCGAACAAAAGTTCGGCGAGCCAGCTTATCGCGCTTTGATCGGGCAGCTCATCATGGCCATATACTGCGAGCAGATAGATGCGCGCGAAACTTTCCAACGGCTTCACGCGTCCTTCGTTCAGCACGGGAATTTCGCGGAACGCATTCATATTCAATGGCGCAGCACGCGCGGGCAACGCGACCAAAATCAAAAGAAGAATGAGCAAAAGCCGTTTCATTTCTTTTTTGCCCCCGCCTTTGTCTTGGTCAGCGCTGGAAGGCGAATGAAAAGATGGATCAGCAAGCCAATACAAATCGCGATGCTGGCAATATAAGGAAACAGCGCACCGATATTTTTAACGACAGCAAGCACACTGGTTGAATTGCGGTCATGCTCGATGAAAGACGACTGATAAATCGTATAACCTTTATAACGCAGCGGATTGTTCATCGAGATCAGACTATGCCATTCCAGCTTGCCGTCCTGCACGACGACTTCCGATTGATAGCTGCGCGGCTGTTCGGTGCCGGGATAAAATTCGCGCGTGAATTTGATGAGCTTCACCTCGAACGGCAGAGGCCGGCGCTCGCCGCGCAATGTCACGGTATACGTCTTGCCGTCGGCCTTGATGCGTTGTTCGATCGGCATGTCCTGAAAAATCGCATAGCGGCCATCGACGTCCTTTCCCGCACCATCGACGCGGAAAATAAGGCCCGGCTGGTTTTTCTCTTCTTCCGGCGCGACATCCACCGGCTTCATATCGACGGCCATCAGCATGCCGTGAACGCTGCCATCCGAGATCATTTCGGGTCGCTGCGTGAGTGTTGAGTTATCAAAGAAATTCTCAATGGTGACGGTAAAGGGCAAGCTGCCTTTCAGCACCTGCCCCGTTTTCAGCTGAGCTTGCGGAAAGACGACATCCTGATCGCCACTGGAAATCGCCAGCTCATGCCGGTGATAATCGGAGACGTAATTGCTGCTCGCGCCCTCATCGATGGCCATATAGCCTTCGGAGCTATATGTGGCCGTGAGAAATCCGCCGAACAGCAAAAGCAGCGCAGCACAATGCGTCACCAGCGTACCGAGCTTCTGCTTCGTCCAACGTTCGGTGATCAGCTTGCAAAGTAAATTGACGAAAATCGCCGCGAGCGTGGCATAGCCGCCCGGCGCAGGAACAAACCCTTCGAACCAGATGACGAAGGAGCCGAAGAAAAGTTTTTGGGATTGGTAGAGGCCGATATATTTCTCAGCCACCGTACCGGTGACGAGCAAAACCATCAGCCAGATCAGCAGCCAGAAAAAAATCTGCGGCCGCGCAAGCGCGGTCAGCACATTCTGAAAGTGGCGTGAAAAAGCCCGGGTCATTGGGTGATGCCTGCGTCCATCTCTGAACGAAGGCATATCAATGCCCGGGCATAGCTTCAATCAAAACAAAAAAGCGCCGATATAAAGCGGCCTTTTGTTAAGCGTTCGGTCCCTTAATCGGATCATCCTTATTGTCGTCCGTTACAACGGGCGGCTTCGGATCGAGACCTGGATTGCCAATAGGAGCCTTCTTTTCTTCATGCGGCTCGCTTTGAGCTTCCTGGTTCGCCTGGCTGGCTTTCGCAGTGTTGCTGTTGCAATCCGACGGTTGTGTGCGGGAAAGATCTTGTTCGCTCATAATGCCCTCCTTGGTTTGAGTAGCATTCAGCCTAGAGGTCCTCATATAAGAAGGATGCATGCGATCCGGCGGATGCCGTAAGGATTGCGTATAGCTCCCTTCCCTTTTAAGCTCCGCGCCATGGCGTACATGACGTTTGAACAAAAATTTGCCGAAAGTGGATATCGCCCGTCGGGATTCGATTATCAGCGACTGATATTGGCGCTCCTCGTCATCTTTATTCACAGTTTCGATATTAGCTACGGCAAAGCCTATTTGTGGAATTTGCCGGGGGTAGTTTCGGCGGCTGCACGCCTGATCGTGCCGATGTTCTTTTTCTTGAGCGGCTTCCTGGTGACAAAGAGCCTCGAAAGCTGCGGCAATATTCTGCAATATCTTTGGCACCGGTCGGTGCGAATTTTCCCGGCGCTTTCCGTTGAAATTTTTCTTTCGGCCGTGCTGCTTGGCGGTCTTGTGACCACCCTGCCTTTGCAGGATTATTATAGCTCTGCCGGTTTTTGGGGCTATTTCCTCAACATTGTCGGCTATTTACATCTTAATTTGCCGGGCGTATTCGCGGATAATCCACGCCCCGATATGGTCAATGGCCAGCTCTGGACCGTGCCGCCCGAGTTGATCTGTTATCTCTCGCTCGTCCTTTTTACGTTCATAGGCCTGATCAGGCATAGATGGCTGCTGCTGGCATTCGTCGTCGCGGCGCAGCTTTTTCTGGCCGTCCATTATTTCATCACGCCCTTTAAATTTCTGCACAGTGT
>DASTLS010000016.1:0-3312 GCA_035714725.1 Alphaproteobacteria bacterium
AAAGACTTGCGCGAGCATCTACGCCCCGGCGGCGTCGCCATTCTTGCAGGTCTTTTGAACTCGCAAGCCAACCGCGTGATCGCAGCGCATCGGCTGCAAAAGCTTTATGTCCTCAAGCGCTTGACCATCGGCGAGTGGACGATACTTGCGCTGCAACGCCGTGAAGAGGCATGATAGTGGCATGAGCGATTACGCAAACCGCCTCACACGCCTCCGCGCCGAGCTGGACAAAGCCGGCCTCGACGGCTTTCTGGTACCGATGGCGGACGAGTTTCAGAGCGAATATGTACCAGCTTCTGCTCAGCGCATTCTCTTCCTCTCCGGCTTCAGTGGCTCTTCCGGTTTCATTATTGTTCTGAAAAATAAAGCCGGTTTCTTCACTGATGGGCGCTATACGCTTCAAGCCAGCCAGCAGCTAACTGGCGATTTGTTTGAAGTCATGGATAGCGGCGTGAAAGCGCCATCCGAATGGCTGGCAGCTAATACTTCAAAAGGCATGAAGATCGGCTATGACCCGTGGCTTCATACCTCTGAGGGCATCGATCGCCTGACCAAAGCCATCACTAAATCAGGCGCCGAACTGGTGCCGGTCGAAAAAAACCCGGTCGATACCGTCTGGACCGATCGCCCTGCTCCGCCCGCCGGATTGATCTATGCCTATGACCTGACATACGCGGGCAAAAGCTCAGCCGATAAGCGAGGCGTGATTGCTACACAGTTGCAGAAGAAAAATCTCGCTGCTGCCGTTATCACGGACCCGGCATCTGTTGCTTGGCTTCTCAATGTGCGCGGCAGCGATGTGCCAAACACGCCCCTGCCCCTTAGCTATGCCATCATCCGCGCCAGTGGCCGCGTGAAATGGTTCGTCAACCCGCGTAAGTTGACCGGCGGTTTGCAGCAGCAACTCACCTCGCAGGTTGATGTCGAGGACGTAACTCAGTTCCCCTATGCGCTCGATCAGCTCGGTAAGGAAAGCGACGCCATACGTATAGATCCCGCCGAAGCACCAAGCTCTGCAGTTGAAAGATTACGTGCAGCCGGCGCCAAGCTCGATCTTGGCGAAGACCCATGCATTTTGCCGAAAGCGTGCAAAAACCCGACTGAACTTGAAGGCATGCGGGCCTGCCACCGCCGTGACGGCGCAGCGCTCGTCAAATTCTTCAGCTGGCTTGAGAAGGAGCTGCTCTCCGGCACTGTCACCGAACTGACCGCCGAAGAAAAACTCGCCGAATTTCGCTCAACGAATAATCTCTATCGCGGTCCAAGCTTCGATACGATCTCCGGAGCGGGCGGCCATGGTGCCATCGTCCATTATCGCGCGACACAGAACACCAATCGCAAGCTGGAATCCGGGCAGCTATACCTGCTCGATAGCGGCGGCCAATATCTCGACGGCACAACGGATGTGACGCGTACCGTTGCTATCGGCGCCCCATCGGCTGAAATGCGCGACCGTTTTACGCGCGTGCTGAAAGGCCATATCGCGCTTGCCAGCATCAAATTCCCGGAAGGCACCAGCGGCGCCGAACTCGACGTACTGGCGCGCCAGCCTTTGTGGGACGCCGGTCTCGACTTCAATCACGGCACGGGCCATGGCGTCGGCAACTATCTCGGCGTGCATGAAGGGCCGCAGGGTATATCGAAGCGCAACAAGGTTCCGTTGCGCCCCGGCATGGTCGTCTCGAACGAGCCGGGCTATTACAAAGCCGGACAATACGGCATCCGCATTGAAAATCTTCAGGCGGTTATCGAAGCCGTCGAGCTTGGTACCGAGCGCAAGATGTTCGGCTTCGAGACGCTCACCCTCGCGCCCATCGATCGTCGTTTAATCGAAGTCGATATGCTGAACGCCAATGAACGCAACTGGATCAATAATTATCACGTACGCGTGCGCGAGACGATAAGGCCTTTGGTTGATGGCGATGCCGTGAAGTGGCTCACGGACGCGACGAAAGCGATTTAGCTTTTCGCCTTCATCCGGTCGATGAGAAGCCGGTAACCCTGGAAATTTTCCTGCTGCAGGAAACGCGCAACACGACCGATGGTCGTGACACTGACGCCCGTCATCTCATGAATATCGCGGTAGGAATGTTTGCCCTCTTCGAGCAACCGCGCCACCCACCAGCGATCGGCAAGATCGGCAATTTCCTTCGGCGTACAGATATCGTGCAAAAAGCGTTTGCACTCATCGGCTGTTTTCAGCGTGAGGATTGCCTCGATCAGTTCTTTCTCGGCTTTGGCTTTGATGGGTTTGTGCGGCAGCGGTTTCATGATGTCCGATTCGGGATAGAGAGCGTCGCCCCGCTAATCTAGCGCGGCCAGAGGCTTTTTAAAACAGGCGTATGGATTTTGGCTTTTTGCCGTGCCACCTTGTTTTTCTCACCTTTGCTGCGGATTCTCATGGCCGTTGTTTACGAAAAAGCCTCCGAAATTATTAAAGAGATGCAACGCATCCTCTCGAAAGATAACGAGGAGGAAAATCTAAGAATTAACCGCCTTTGGCACACGATATCCTATATCCGCGCTTCAAGGCTTGCGACCATGCTGCGCACCACCATTGGCGATACGGTTCAGGGCGGTCCTTTCAAAGGCATGCGTTTGACGCCGGATGTTATGACCGGCGCCTATGCCCCCGCCCTTCTCGGCATGTACGAGCACGAACTGCACTCCGTTTTTGAAGGCGTGATCAAACAGCCTTTCAAGAAGATCGTGAATATCGGATGCGCTTACGGTTATTACAGCGTCGGGCTTGCGATGCGTATGCCGCAGGTGACGGTCGATTCCTTCGACATCAACGAAGGATGCCAGAAACGTTGCCGCGATATGGCTACGCTCAACGGCGTGCAGGACCGCATACATGTCGCCGGTGAATTTCGTGGCGAAGATTTTGCGAAATACATTCCGGGCGAAACGCTTGTGCTCATGGATATCGAAGGTGGCGAAAAAGATTTACTCGATCCCGTAAAATATCCCGCGCTGAAAAAACTGCACGTCATTCTCGAGATGCACGACGTGTTTGATAAAGAAATCTCGCAGCTGATGACTGAACGTTTCAGCGCGAGCCACGACATCCAGATCGTCGGGCACACGAACATCATGTATGATTTGACGCAGATCACAGGACCAGTGCGCTATATCGACCCGATCGATAATATGCTCGTCACCTGGGAAAATCGGGGCGGCCCTACCCCTTGGGCCATCATGAAACCTAAAAGCGCTTAAATATCAGTCGGTTGTAAAAAAGTTGAAATGAGAACAAAAATAGAACTTGCATGCGCGCATATTTGGGGTGTATGAGAACAAACCATAAAC
>DASTLS010000017.1:0-5062 GCA_035714725.1 Alphaproteobacteria bacterium
CTCATCACACAATACGCCGCGTGGCCTTGGCCTTGACGCTGCACTGCCGATCCTCGCCGAAGTGCGTGAGAAGAGTGGCTTGCCGGTCGTGACAGACGTGCATGAAAAAGAACAATGCGCACCGGTCGCCGAAGTTGCCGACATCCTCCAAATTCCCGCTTACCTCTGCCGCCAGACGGATCTGCTTTTAGCAGCAGGTGCCACAGGCAAGGTTGTGAATGTAAAGAAGGGCCAGTTCCTGGCGCCGTGGGACATGAAGAACGTCGCCAAGAAAATCGCCTCGACAGGTAATGAGCGCATCATGCTTTGCGAACGCGGCGCGAGCTTTGGTTACAACACGCTGGTATCAGATATGCGTGCGCTGCCGATCATGGCTGAAACAGGTTATCCGGTGGTGTTCGATGCCACGCATTCGGTGCAGCAGCCGGGCGGCAAGGGCGAAACCAGTGGTGGTGAACGCCAGTTCGTATCTGTTCTCGCGCGCGCTGCCGTAGCCGTTGGCGTCGCAGCCGTGTTCATGGAAACGCACCAGGATCCGGATGCAGCGCCATCCGATGGCCCGAATATGGTGCCAATCAAGCAATTGCCGCAGTTAATCGAAAATTTAATGGCCTTTGATAAATTGGCGAAGAACAAAGCCAGCTAATTTAGCTTTTATAACGTAAAATTTTTAATGACCATGATTATCCCAATCCGGCCGGATGTTTCCATCTCGGCCAATCAAGCTGCTATCAAAGCTGCGCGCGAAATCGCCGATTTGCTGCGCGAGAAGCTGAATGCTGTCATCGGCCTTGCTACTGGCGGAACACAAGTCGCTGTGTATCGCGAATTGGTGCGCATGCACAAAGAAGAGGGGCTCGATTTTTCGCACGCAACCTTCTTCAACCTCGATGAATTTATCGGTATTCCGCCGGATCATCCGCAGTCGTTCCATCGTTACATGAATGAGCATTTCTTCAATCATGTGAACGCCAATCGCAGACACGTACACATTCCAAACGGCATGAGCAATCAGCCGCTCGCGGAAAGCGCTCGTTATGAGCGCATGATCAAAGAAGCAGGCGGCATCGATCTTCAACTTCTTGGTATCGGCCGAAACGGCCACATCGGCTTCTGTGAGCCAGGCACATTTCCGAATTCCAAAACACACGCCACAGCCTTGACGCCGGAAACGCGCAAGGATGCAGCGTCATCGTTTGGCGGTTTGCGGCATGTACCGAAGTCGGCCATCACGATGGGCATGGCAACTATCCTGCGATCAAAGCGCATCATCATGCTGGCGACTGGAAAAACGAAAGCTAAGGCAGTCGAGGCAATGCTAACGGGTCCGGTGACGCGCGATTGCCCAGGGTCGTTCCTGCAAGGGCATCCCAACGTAAGCTATTATTTCGACCAATCGGCTTATGCGCGCGTAGCGATTGCGCAGTCTATGCCGACGCCGCAGCCATAAAGCTGATTTTTAGACGAGATCTGAAGAAGGAGCTGCGGCCAGAACGGGCTGCATGCTCGGCTGGCTCTTGCCCGAGAAGAAATCACGGACAGAGGCAACGGCCTTTTCGCCGGTCTTCCAGAGCGAGCTGACTTCTGGGCCTGACATAATCGGACCCGCGACAGTCTCAAGAGCACGTGTGATCGTGCGGGTAAGGGCATCGCCAGCCAATTCAAATGCGACGCGCTTGCCGAGACTATCGGGCGGCAATGCACTGCTGTTGAAATTATCATCCCATGGGCCAAGCTGCGGAGCCGTCGAGGGGGCTTCCTCAGTGGTGTTGCGTGCAGCGGCAGAGAAATCGTCAGCTGGCGACGTAGCGTCATCATCGTTGGTAGCAGTAGCATCCGGTGCATCTGCATCCAGATCCTTACCGGACAGGCTGCGTGCAACGGTCGTTGTTTCAACGGCGGCCAATTCGGCCATGCCGACAATTGCGCCACCTGCAGCTTCGCCAATGACAGTGCCGAGAACTTCGGCAGAGAGGGCGGCAATGATGTCTGGGGATTTGTCGTAATCTCTATCGACAGCGGAACTATAAAGAGCTTCGTCGCTATCCACCTCGGAGGAGGGAGCGGTCATTTCTGCAACAGCAACTGAAGAAATGCCTACCATGGGTAAAACCTTACCCCTTTTTAATATTTTCGCCAAGAGATAAAATTTTAGGGCGTAATTTTATTGCTGAATCAGCGAATTAGGCGATTCCCGCCCGGAGCAAATCATGGATGTGGAGGATGCCAACAGGCACTCCATTTTCAACCACGAAGAACTGAGTCCGCTTCGTTTCGTTCAAAATCTTCAAAGCTTCTGCGGCCAATGTCTGCGGCGTGATTACAGACGGATTTTTCGTCATCACTTCCGATGCGGGCTTCTTCAGCAGATCGCCCTGCATATGGCGACGTAAGTCGCCGTCGGTAATGATGCCCGAGAGCTTGCCGTCTTTGCCGACAACACCGGCGCAACCAAAACGCTTTTCCGTCATGGTGACGAGAACGGTGCTCATCACATCGCTTTCTTTCACGAGCGGAACTTCATCGCCGCCATGCATGATTTCATTCACGCGCAGCAGGATTTTACCAAGCTTGCCGCCGGGATGGAAGTTGCGGAAATCTTCGGCGGTAAAACCTTTGCATTCCAGCGTCGCAACAGCCAAAGCATCGCCGAGCGCAAGCTGCATCGTTGTTGATGTCGTAGGCGCCAAGCCCATGGGGCAAACTTCAGGGGCCGATGGCAACTCGAGCGTTACATCAGCCGCACCACCAAGGGAGCTATGCGATTTACGCGTGATAGCGATCAGCGGAATTGAGAAACGGCGAGTGTATGCGACCAAATCGGTCAGCTCTGCGGTTTCGCCGGAATTGGATAAAGCGATGACGCAATCTTCCGGCACGATCATGCCGAGATCGCCGTGGCTGGCCTCGCCCGGATGCACGAACAGGGCAGGGGTACCGGTGGATGCCATTGTAGCTGCGATCTTGCGCGCGATATGGCCGCTCTTGCCCATGCCGGTCACAACAACACGGCCTTTGCAATTGACGAGGATACGAACGGCTTTGACGAACGGCGCGCCCAATTGGCCAGCCATCTCCGTCAGCGCCGCGCTTTCCGCAATCAGCACATGGGTGGCAGAGGCCAGAATACTGGCGTCGCTCATTTCGGGGGCTTTGGGGGCCTGTTTCAACATGGGGCGCAGTATAACGGGCTTATGGCGCTGGTAATAGCGCTTTTTACCTGCAAATATGCTACTTAGTTACTGAATCAATTGGGGTTAACCAAGACATGTCGAAGAAAAGCTATTACATCACGACGCCGATTTATTACGTCAACGATGCGCCGCATATCGGCCACGCCTATACCTCCATCGCATGTGACGTGCTGGCGCGCTTCAAGCGCCTCGATGGCTATGACGTCATGTTCCTCACTGGCACGGATGAGCATGGCCAAAAGGTCGAGAAATCGGCCGCGGCAGCAGGCATTGCGCCACAGGCTTTTACCGACAAGGTTTCCCAGAATTTCCGCGATCTGACCAAGGCGCTGAAGCTCTCAAACGACGATTTCATCCGCACGACGGAAGAGCGTCACAAAAAGGCATGCCAACAACTGTGGAATGAACTGCTGAAGCGCGGCGAGATTTACCTCGGCAAATATGCCGGTTGGTATGCCGTGCGCGACGAAGCCTATTATGGCGAAGACGAGCTGACAACCAATGCGGCGGGCAAGAAAATCGCGCCGAGCGGTGCCGAATGCGAATGGGTCGAAGAGCCGAGCTATTTCTTCAAGCTTTCTGCATGGGGCGATCGCCTCCTAAAGTTCTATGACGAACATCCCGATTTCATTCTGCCTCACTCGCGCAAGAATGAAGTGATCAGTTTTGTAAAATCCGGCATGCGTGATTTGTCGGTTTCACGTACCGCCATGTCGTGGGGCGTCGCGGTGCCGAACGAGCCGAAGCATGTGATGTATGTCTGGCTTGATGCGTTGACGAACTACATCACAGCCGTCGGCTATCCGAACAAGGAACTGGAGAGCTATCAGAAATTCTGGCCCGCCGATCTGCATATGGTCGGCAAAGACATTCTGCGTTTCCACGCCGTGTATTGGCCGGCATTCCTGATGGCCGCGGGTCTCGATGTTCCGCATCGCGTTTTCGCGCATGGCTGGTGGACGAATGAGGGCCAAAAGATATCTAAGTCGCTCGGCAACGTGATTGATCCGTATGAACTGATCCAGACCTACGGCCTCGATCAGATGCGTTATTTCCTGTTGCGTGAAGTGCCGTTCGGTAATGATGGCGATTTTTCACGCAGCGCCATGATCCGCCGCATTAATGGCGAGCTGGCGAACGGTATGGGTAATCTTTCGCAACGTTCGCTTTCGATGATCGCGAAGAATTGCGATGGCAAAGTGCCGCAGCATCACGAGAAATTCACGGCAGACGACGAAGCTTTGCTGGGCAAGGCGCGGACAGTTCTCAATCTCGTGCGCACCGAGCTTGAAGTTCAATCGTTCAATAAGGCTCTCGACCACATCTGGGAAGTCATCGGCGAGGCCGATCGCTATATGGATACGCAAGCGCCATGGAAGCTGAAAAAGACCGATCCGCCACGCATGGAAGTTGTGCTGTATGTCGTGGCTGAAACCTTGCGGCATCTCGCAACTGTGCTGCAACCTTACATGCCTGATGCGATGAACAAGATGCTTGATCAGCTCGCGGTACCTGCTGATAAGCGCGACTTCAACGCACTCATGCCCGGAAATGATCTCAAGCCCGGCACGCCGTTACCGGCGCCCGAAGGCGTCTTCCCGCGACATGTGGAAGAAACAGCGGCTTAAGTTTTAGGCGTAAAGCAAATCCAAACTTTCGGACCATGGTAGTTCGGCGAGCGATGAGGTACACCTTCTCTCATGCCCGTGAGAGCGCCGTTGGCCAATTCAATCCACTCATCGCCGACTTTAACCTGCGTGTTTCGCGGGCCGTATGTGAGGTGGAGAACACGTTCCTGGTGAGAATGTTCGGCGAGACTGAAAAAGCCGGTCGGAACATGTGTCAGCAGCCGACCCGAGAAATGATCT
>DASTLS010000018.1:0-6005 GCA_035714725.1 Alphaproteobacteria bacterium
TTCAAACCGGCAGCAAGTTCGGCAAGGCACCTGGTTGCCTTGAGACCTTGATCGGCCTCGGCCTCGGCAAGACCAACAGCCGCAGCGAAATAGAAGATACGCCATCGGTCCGTGGCATGATTTTTAAAGTGCGCCATCTTGTGCGCGTAGAAGAAAAGGGTAAGTAAAATGCAGCTCAACGATCTCCGTGATAATCCTGGCGCGCGCAAGAAGAAGATGTGCGTCGGCCGTGGTATCGGCTGTGGCAAAGGCAAGACCTCAGGCCGTGGCGTGAAGGGTCAGAAGGCCCGCAGCGGTAAGACCGGCATTCGCCAATTCGAAGGCGGTCAGATGCCATTGCATCGCCGTCTGCCAAAGCGCGGCTTCAACAACATTTTCGCGTTGGAACATTCCGAAATCAATCTGGGCCGTCTTCAGGCTGCGATTGACTCAGGCAAGGTCGACGCCAAACAGCCGATCAATTACGAAACGTTGTCGAAAGCCGGCGTTGTTGCCAAGGCAAAAGACGGCCTCCGTCTCCTCGGCACAGGCGAAATCAAGGCCAAGATCGAACTCACCGTTGCCGGTGCTTCGAAGTCGGCTATTGCAGCGGTTGAAAAGGCCGGCGGCAAGGTTACGGTTTACGTCAAGCCGAAGCCCGTGCCGAAGCCAAACAGCAAAAAGAAAACAGCGGCCTAATCCGTTCTGATTGAATTAAAAATGCCGTCGTGGCCATGCTGCGGCGGCATTTTTGTATCTACTGCACCGCACCACATCTTCGGCTTGTTTTATAGGGCTTTACCCCCTATATCCTTTTAACCTTGTTTAACTAGCCCTGAGACCCACCAAATGGCTTCTGCCGACAACCTCGCTGCCAACATGAACATGTCTGCCTTTTCGAAGGCGACCGAGCTGAAAAGCCGCATCTGGTTCACGATCTGGGCGCTTATCGTCTATCGCCTCGGCACCTATGTTTCGATCCCGGGCGTCGATCCTGTTTCACTCAGCAAAATGTTCTCCCAGCATGCCAGCGGCATCCTCGGCATGTTCGATATGTTCTCGGGCGGCGCTTTCAAGCGTACCGCTATCTTCGCGCTCGGCGTAATGCCCTACATCACGGCATCGATCATCGTGCAACTTCTCTCCGCCATTCTGCCTTCGCTCGAAGCGCTGAAGAAGGAAGGTGAGAGCGGTCGCGTGAAACTCAATCAATATTCGCGTTACGCCACGGTTTTGATCGCCATTGGCCAGTCGTTTGGCGTCATCACTTACGTTCAAAACATCGGCGGCGGCAGCGCCATCATCATTGCTCCGGCATTTTTCCATCTCAGCACGATCATCACGCTGACCGGCGGCACAATGTTCCTGATGTGGATTGGCGAGCAGATCACTGCGCGCGGCATCGGCAATGGCGTTTCGCTGATCATTTATTCGGGTATCGTCGCGAACTTGCCGCATGCGATTGCTCAGACCCTTGAATTAGGCCGCACCGGTGCGCTTTCGACCTGGGCGATCCTGACCATTCTGGTTTTGGTTATCGGCATTCTTGCGATCTGCGTCTTCTGCGAACGCGCTCAGCGCCGTATCCTCATCCAATATCCGAAGCGCCAGGTCGGCAACAAAATGTATGGTGGTGATGCGTCATACATGCCGCTTAAGGTCAATACCTCAGGCGTCATTCCGCCGATCTTCGCAAGCTCCGTGCTGCTAATCCCCATCACTGCACTCAGCTTCACCAGCATGCAGCAGAAGGGCGGGTGGCTGCCCGATATGGTTGCGGCTCTTGGCCATGGCAAGCCGTTATTTATGGCGCTCTACGCTGCCATGATCATCTTCTTCGCATTCTTCTACACAGCTGTTGTGTTCAACACCGAAGAAAACGCTGACAACCTGAAAAAGTACGGCGGCTTCGTTCCCGGCATTCGTCCCGGCAAGAGCACGGCTGATTACTTTGATTATGTGCTGACGCGTCTCACGATGCTTGGTGCGCTTTATCTGACCGTCATCTGTCTCGTGCCTGAATTCCTGATGAGCAAGGGCGCTGTGCCCTTTTATCTCGGCGGTACATCGCTGCTGATCGTTGTGAGCGTGACGATCGATACGATTTCGCGCGTTCAATCGCATCTCATCGCCCATCAATATGAAGGGCTGATCAAGAAATCTAAACTGCGGACCAAATGAGCAGCGGCGCGGCCATGAACATTATTTTGTTAGGCCCGCCAGGGGCAGGGAAGGGCACTCAAGCCCGCATGCTGGAAGAAAAATACGGCATGGTCCAAATCGCGACGGGCGACATGCTCCGCGCCTCGATCAAGCGCGGTGAGCCGCTCGGCCTTGAGGCCAAGAGTCTCATGGATGCCGGCAAGCTGGTTCCCGACGAGTTGATGATCAAAATGATCGAGGATCGTATTTCCAAGCCGGATTGCGGCAAGGGTTTCATCCTCGATGGTTTTCCACGCACGGTTCCGCAAGCTGAAGCGCTCGATAAAATGCTCGCGCATCACCATAAAAATCTCGATGCCGTAATTGAACTCAAGGTCGATGAAGAAGCGTTGATCGAACGCGTCTCCGGCCGTTTCACCTGTGCTAAGTGCGGCGCCGGCTATCACGACAAGTTCAAGCCCACAAAGGTCCAGGGCGTCTGCGACCAGTGTGGCAGCACCGAATTCACGCGTCGCCCTGACGACAATCCTGAGACGATGAAAACGCGCCTCAAGGCCTTCCGTGAGCAGACCGCGCCGATCCTTCCCTATTACAAGGGCAAGGGCCTCCTGAAGAGCGTGGATGGCATGGCGTCTATGGATGAGGTCCAGCGCTCGCTGGAAGCGATCCTCAAGCAGCCTGTGAAAGCCTAGGCTCTAAACGCCTCATTTTTATCAGATTTTGATATTCGTTTCTGAATCGTAATAACCGGCTCCGAATATCTAAAAATCGGCTAAAATATCTTTCCTTCTCAAGCAATTCCGCCTGCATACATCCTTTAACCATACGGCAAGGTTTTTATGACAAAAATCCTGCTGCCGTAATGTCTTGTTGATCCGGGGTTTCACCGCGAATTTCACGTCTCTGGGAGCGCGTTCTGCGTTGCCGGAATTTGCAAATCCCCGGATCCAAGTCGCCCATTGGAGGAATACCGTGAGTCAGTTGGCTAATCTCAAAGTTCTGATTGCGGACGATCACTTTCTGATCCGGCAGTTTGTGCGCAACACGCTGCAGGAATCGAAGATCACGAACGTCCAGACTGCTGCCGATGGTAATGAGGCCATCGATCTGGTGCAGAAGGCGCATGACGCCAATCAGGGCTACGATATCGTTTTCCTCGATTGGAACATGCCGACCATCTCCGGCCTCGAGGTTCTCAGCTATTTCCGCGCCAAGCCTGAATATTCAAACACTGCCTTCGTCATGCTAACGGCTGAATCCGAACAGCAAAATATCATGAAGGCGATTAAGGCCGGCGCGACGTCCTACATCATCAAGCCGGTTTCGCCGTCCGATTTAGGGAAGAAGTTATTTGAAATTCACGAATGGATTAAGCGCAAGCGCCAGTCAGCCCAAGCAATGAACGGATAAGCCATGGATCGTAGAAACGAAGCTCAGGTGAAGCATATCACCCAGCCGCAATTGGCGCTCGACGAAATCCTGGCCAAGGAAATTTCCACGGCTGTGACGGCAGCCATGCGTGAAACATTCGGTGTCGAAGTTGTTCCCGGAGCCTATGAAATTGGCGAAGGCATGGTCTCGCTGGTGGGCGATGTATCCGGCGTTATCGGCATGGTGCAATCGCATCTCGAGGGCACGCTGACTTTATGCCTGACATTCGAGACGGTGCGCGACGTGCTGCCGCAAGTTGTCGGCAAATCGGTCTCCATCACGCATGAAATGGCGGTCGATGCCGTCGGCGAAATCACCAACATGATTTTCGGCCAGATCAAATCCAGCCTCGCGCAGCGCGGCTATCAGCTGAAGCTCGGGATTCCCTGCGTCGTCACGGGCAAGGGCCATTTTGTCAGCCAGTTCCATCGCGGGCGGTACATGATTGTCCCGTTCCATCTCGATGGACAGCTTTTCCAAGTCTACGTGGCGCTGCACGCAAACAGTAAAGCGTAAGCTGGCGGGGCGGCGGGCGTTATGTCCGATACTCAACCCACATCACCAGACGAACATAAACCGCTAGCGGGTTCCTCGGCGCTATCCGAAGCCACGCGCCAGGTCGATATCATCCACACGTCACTCGTCGGCATGACAGCGATCGTTATCGTGCTGCTGTTCGCTGTTGCGCTCCCGGTATTCGGCTATTCACCGGTGACACAAAAAACGCCGTTCTTCATCATGTTCTCAGCGTCGTTTATCGGCATCGGTTATCTCTATTACATGAATTACCGTGTGCACCAGCATGTCAGCAATCAGGCGCGCCTCACTGAAGTTCTCGTGAACAGCTTAGGGCAAGGCTTCTTGTCGTTCGACCAGCAGGGCAAGACGGGGCGCGTTTATTCGCAGGCCTGTACTGAATTGCTCGAGACCGCGCCATCCGGCAAGAACATCAAAGAAGTTCTCCATATCCCGCCCGATCAGCATGGCGATTTCAAGGATTGGATGGAGATCCTTTTCATGCCTAATCATGCGCTCGGCTTCGACGATGTCGTGCGTTTTCTGCCGCAATTCTTCCCGCACAGCCAAGGCCGGCGCATCAGTCTTCTCTATAAGCCTATCCGGGCCAAGGACGGCTCGCTGTCGCAAGTTGTCGTTATTGCAACCGACCAGACCGAAGAATACGAAGCGCAGCAGCGTGCCGAACAGCAGCAAAGCTATGCCGAGATGATTTGCCGTATCTTCAAGGAGCGTAACCAGTTCCTGGCGACCGTCACGCATATCCGTAAATTTATCGAATCTGCAGGCGAGCCTATCCGCCGTGAAGATTCAGCGCCTATCCTGCGTCAACTTCATACGCTTAAGGCTGCGGTCAAACACTTCCATCTTGATGATCTCGGTCGCACGGTCCATAAGCTGGAAACTGAACTGCGCGGCGACAACATCACCTCCGATGAAATCTTCCAACAGCATTTGAAGCGCGCGCAGACGGAAGTCGAGCAGGGGCTCGTCGGCGTTCTCGATCAGGTGCGCGATCTTATCGGTCAGGATTACGAAGGCCGCGGCAACATGCACGAAATTGAAGAGTCTGCGCTGTATGAATTTGCGAATGAAATGGAAGCGAAGCGCGCCGACCCGGCACTTATCCGCCGCTTCCTCAGCACGATTGCCGCCGTTCCAGCTAACGAGTGCTTCCGCCAATTCGATCGCGAGTTGCGCGATCTCGCCGAGATCATGGGCAAGCAGGTCAAGCCTGTACGCTTCACCGGCTCCAACCCGCGCATTCTCACGCAGCCGATCCACGAATTCCTGTTCTCGCTTACACACATCTCGCGCAATATTATCGATCACGGTATTGAGCCCGCCGTCACGCGCCTTGCGCGCGGCAAAGATCCTGCCGGCCAGATTTCGCTTCATACCGACATCATCAGCGATATGGATACGAAGAAAGAATATCTGCAGATCATCATCAGCGATGACGGCAACGGCATTGATCCGTCGAAAGTGCGCGCCAAGCTTGCGACCATCGATCCGCACGGCGCGTGGCGCACGGAAGATGATCAGGCTGTTATCCAGCACATCTTCTCATGGGGCTTTTCGACGCGCGATAATGTGAATGATCTTTCGGGCCACGGCGTCGGCATGGAAGCGGTCGAGCGCGAAGTGCAGCTTCTGGGCGGCACGATCAAAGTGAATTCCGATCTCTATCGCGGCACCAAGTTCGAGATACGGATTCCCTATATCCTTGATCTTCATGGCAAACCGGAAAAGTCGATTAAAGCTGTGAGCGCCTAATCGAATCTATCCTTTCTGCCTTGCAACACCTTGGAAAAGCGATAGACTTGACCGACGACTTCTCTGATTTGTGCGATTCGAGACATGGCTGAAGTTCAGGAACCTGCAGCAGCAGAACCTTCGATGGAGGAAATCCTTGC
>DASTLS010000019.1:0-17527 GCA_035714725.1 Alphaproteobacteria bacterium
AACGCAAATGGGAAAATAAGCCGACAGCTTTGGCGACGGTTGAATCCTGTCGTGCAGGTCTTGCGCAAATACCGGCGGCTGTCGCCGGTTGGCGCCTGACGGATCTCAAATGCACCGGCACCAGCATCAGCGCCAGCTGGACTCGCGAAAAAGGGGTCTCAAGCCCGCCTGAAAAAGCGACTCTTACGGATACCGGAACCAGCGCCAATTTGATGGTTTCCTTGCCCGCGCCGGCTGCCCGGGGTCCTGAAAGTCTTATAGACCCTACCGAGGTAACAAGGCGCTATTTGGCCCAGGATTGGCCCGGAAGCCTTGCAAGGGCCTCGGATGACCCCCCGCCGCCCCCGCCGCCGAACTACCAAGGCCCTTGGTCTCCGCCACTTCCGCCATGGGTTAAGCGTTCCTTTACCCTTACCGTACCAGAATTACCTGCCAGCCTGCCTGCGTATTTTGGCAACCTGCCAGGAATCGTGATCAATTCCGTTAACTTCTCAGGCAATGGCTCGGCCGGTATGTGGACGATCGAAGGAGTCATTTATGAGAATCGCACCTAGCCAGTTCGGGCTTCGCAGCCTTTCTTGGGCTGCTTTCGGATTTTTGGCCGGCTTTTTCATCGTCGCCTCAACGGCTGACGCTGCCGACGGCCTTGCGCCTCCGCTCGTTGCCGCCGCCAATGCCGCTCCAGCTGCTCAGCCGCAAACCATTCCTGTCCCGCCGACCCCTATTTCGGTTTCAACACCCGCACCGGTAGCTGAACCTGTCGCTGAAGACAAAGGCGAGAAGGGCGGCAAGGGCCTCACCAATGCCGAAGACAAGATCACGGATTCAGTTCGCGGTTTTGCCAAGCATATGGGCACGACCGATGCTGTTACACTTGAAGATCTCAACAGCGCCCGTCAGGCGATTGCCAAGATCGACGCGCTGATCGATATCGAAAAACGCCTCAACGAACTCGAGAAGCTGCGCAACGAACGTGAAGGCGGCCGTTTCTCGCCGATGCCAGCCAGTTCCCTGATGCCTCCATCACCAATCGTCTCCGCTCCGGTGGTAGCGCAGCCCGTTTCCTTTCAACCCGCGATGATGTCGAGCAGCAGTGTTGAAGTCAGCCGCATCAGTGGTGGGGCTGGTCATTACACCGCTCTTCTCAAAACGCCGGATGGCCAGACGAAAACGGTCGAAGTTGGCGACAGCTTCGGCGGCGGCAAGGTGATTGCGATCACGAGCGCAGGTGTCGATATTAAACAAGGTAATAAAACTCGTCTTATTCCAGTCAAGAACGTCGAAACAGTTTTTCATGCTCCCTGATCCGGCTTTTTTGCCGGGACCGTCATGGGGCTACTTGAAGCAAGTGCAAACCGTCTGAACGTCATTTGAAATATGAAAATATGGTTTGGAAAATCCGGCTCGGATAAAACCGCGCCTCCGCCCGCTGGAGCCAAAGCTCCTGCCAAAGCCGAGACGAAAGTCGCGGACGGCAACGCCGCAAAAAAAGCACTAGCGAATGGCGCAACAACGGCACTGACTTCGGCAGAATCTCCCAAGGCTACTGATACGCGCTCTGAAGCTGTGAAGAATGCGATGTCGGCAAATAAACCGGCCGACAATATCAAGATCGAAGACGAACGCAGCCTTGCCATGTCGGGTGCGTCGCTTACCTTCTCAGGCGAAGTTCTTACGGCTGAAACAGGCCCTCTCAAAATTCCGGAAGAGGCGCGCAATCTTTGCGCCCTGTTCGATACCGGCCTCTGGCTCGTCTCGGCTTCGCATCGCCGTTCACCGCTCGTGACATCCGTGGCGCTTGCTGCCAAGCGCCAGGGTTATAAAGTCGAAGAGCCGCGTTACGTCACGCCGAACATCATCACGCAAGCCTATCTCTATGCCGATCGCAAATCGGTTTCGGCACAGTTCGACGAAAACGCTGTGCGCCGCCGCATCGTGCACACGCTTGAAAAAGCGGTTCAGGCCAACGCCAACGACATTCACATCGAAGCGGTCAATAACAGAACGCGCGTCGAGTTCCGTATCGATGGCGCCTTGCGCGTCTGGGAAACCTGGACTCAGCGTGAAGGCGAGCAGTTCCTCGCTTCGGTTTATTCGCACTCGATCGGCCAATCCGGTTCGACCGCCAACTGGTCGGAACCGCAAGCGGCCATGCTCACATCCGATGCCAAGGGTCGCGACTCCATCGCGTTGCCGAAAGGCGTCATCAGCGTTCGTTGCCAGTGGGTGCCGCTCGCCAATGAAGGCCGCTATCTCGATATGCGCCTTCAGTATGACTCGGCGCATTTGTTCGGCGAAAATTTCGTTATGGCCGATGTGGACTCGCTCGGCTTCTCACAAGAACAATTGAAAGTCATTCAAAGTCTGCGTAACGCGCCGGGCGGCATGCGTATTTTCTCAGGTCCAGTGAACCAGGGTAAAACGACAACGCTTCGTGTCGCCCTCAATCGCCGCATGTCGGAAACGAACATGCAGTTGAACTGCTTGATGATCGAAGATCCTCCGGAAGGCGGCGTCATCGGCGCGCGTCAGATCGGCGTTTCGGCATCGGTCAAAGACGAGCAGCGCGAAAAAACCTTCGTTGAAATCATGCGATGCGCCCTGCGTCTCGATCCCGACGTCGTCATGCTCGGCGAAATTCGCGATATGCAAACAGCGAAATTCGCATTCCGTCTCGCGCTCACGGGCCGCCAAGTTTACACCACCGGCCACGTTTACTCGGCGCTCGCGACACCGAAACGCCTCCGTGATATCGGCATGGAACATTACATGGTCTATGACCATCATCTTGTGCGCGGCATGATCTGCCAACGTCTTCTGCGCGGCATGTGCCCCGAATGTCGAGTTCCGATGGCCGATGCGCCGGGCGAACTTGGACCCACGTACAAAGATCTGGCCCGCCGCGTGCGCGCAGGTCTTGCGATCATGGATGCGATGCGCAGTAAATCCGGCGGCGGCAAGCCACCCATGGAACGCCTCTCCGAGCCCGATTTACGGAATGTGTTTGTCGCCAATCCCGATGGCTGCCCGAAATGCTACAAAGGTCGCACGGGTCGCACGATCTGCGCCGAAGTTATCGAGACGGATGCGAAGCTCATGGAGCTTTTGCAGGACAATCGCATGGAAGAAGCCGAGGCCTATTGGCTTTCGCCTAACGGCCTTAATGGCATCACGATGCTGTGGCACGGGCTTGAAAAAGTCCGCCGCGGCGAGGTTTCCCCGAATGACGCCGAGTTTGAACTTGGTTCTTTTGCCCGCGAGCGTGATATGCTCGAGGTTGAACAACGCCTTGGAGCCATGCCGTGAGTGATAACGGGTTCAGCCTCGATGATCTTGAACGCGGCCTGACGCGCTTTCAGTTCCGTTCCAGCCGCAAGCATCGCTTCCGTATTTACCGCAAGCTCGAAGGCATGTTGCGTATGAACGAAGCGCTGTCGCGCAGCTTGGACCGCCTTTATCTCAACGCATCGGAAATGGGCAAATATCCGCGCCGCCCTGCAGCCGTTGCCTTGCGCGAATGGTTTTTGAAAGATCGTGCCGGCGTGACTTTATCGGAAGCGATGGAAGGCTGGGTTCCGACCGGCGAACTTTACATGATCCGCGCCGGTGAAGAATCCGGTACCATGTCAAAGGCGCTCGGCACTATTCAGTCGGTCGGCGAAAAAGCCAAGCAGATGAAAGAAGCGGTGTTTTACGCCGTCGGCTATCCTATTTTCATGCTGATCCTTGTCAGCTTCGTGCTGTGGACTTTCGGCGTCAACCTGATCGAAAATATGCGCAAGAGCGCACCGAAGAATGTCGTCGCTGCGATGGGCGGCGTCGCCAATCTTTCCGACTTCATCAACGACTGGGGGCTGACGCTGATTGTCGGCGTCGTCCTGATTTGTATTCTGATCGCCTTTACCTTGCCGCGCTGGACGGGAAGCGTGCGTGCGAAATTCGATATGTTCCCGCCATGGTCATGGTTCCGCATCTTGCAAGGCAGTGGTTTCTTGCTCGGCCTTTCGGCGCTGCTCGGTGCGCAGGTGCCATTAAAGCGCGCGCTTGAAATTCTCGAGGAACAGGGCAATCCATGGATGCGCGAACGCATCAACGCTGCGCGTCAGGAAGTTTTGCGCGGCCGCAATCTCGGCGAAGCGTTGCGCATCGGCAAATTCAATTTCCCCGATCCGCAAGTCGCGATCGATCTTGAAATTCTCTCTGAACGCGCCGACGTCGGTACTGTCATCGAGCAGGTGACGGAAGAATGGATCAATGACCAAATTTTGACTTTGAAAGCCCAAGCGGTCGTTGCGCGTAACGTTGGTCTTGCCGTCGTTGGCGGCGTGATCGCCTGGACCATGATGTCGATCTTCAGCGTTGTTGGTGAGCTCTCCAAGGGCGGCACCAATATGCAGAGCTTCTAAGGCCCTTGCGCCCTTTATTTTTGAGCCTTTCTGCGCTTGCTATATTTTAACTAAATTCTCCTATCATCGACCGGTTACGGCATTCGGACGAGGACAGCATCATGAGCGGAGCGGCTCAAAAGCGGCGCGGTTTTACGATGGTGGAAATTGCCATCGTTCTCGGCGTGGTCGGCCTCATCATCGGCGCCATTTTTACGGCGAGCAGCCATGTCCGTTACAAGATGCAGGTCAATGACGCATCCAACGAGCTTTCGCAGATCTCCATCAATATCAGGAATTATTATTCTGGTCGGCAGACATCTTATGCGGCGCTGAATGGCGCCCGCGCTCTTAATGCCACACCGTCGGCAGCAGACTTCACCTATTACACCGGGCTTTTTAACGCCGCGACCGCGAACATCTTCCCGTCGGAAATGATTGCGGGTGGCTTCGTCAATAATCAATGGAGCCAGGTCGCCGCGAATACCGCACAAGCCGCGCTTGCCGGCAGTGCCGGAAATCCAGTTCAATATGTCATCGAATATAACAATCTTGCGCAGGGACCTTGCACGGATCTGGTCGTTGGAAACAGTCTTGCCGATCGCACAACCGCACTTGTCAAAGTCGTTGTAACAGGATCGGCGGCAACAACCTTCTCGGGCACAAGCTTGCCGGTGTCGCCCATTCCTGCCGGTACGGCCTGTAACGCCGCTTCGACGAATATCGTCGATTGGTATTACAGCCTGGATAATTGAGAGATCGCATGAATTCTTCCCTCTTTCGTTTGCCATGCCGCAAGTTTCGTCGCGCAACCGCTGGCGGTTTTACGCTAACGGAAATTGCCATCGTTCTCGCGGTTGCCGGACTTGTTTTCGGCGGAGTCTGGATTGCTTGGACAAAGGTGCGGTTTGCCAACCAGATCAAGCTCGGCTCGCAGCAGCTTGCAACGATTGTGCATAATACCCGCGGCATCTATGCGGAGCAGGGCGGCATCAAGGGGCAGCTTACAACGTTGACGCAGCCACTTGATCAGTTGCGCGTTTTTCCACTGGATATGCGTCAGACTTACGCCACGTCTGCCGGCATTATCTTTCATCCCTGGAATTCGTCGCTCGTCAACGGTCTCGGAACAGTCCAGGCGGCTGCAGATAATTGCAGTGGCGTGTCCTCGAGCGACAATACGACGACTTATGGCTGCTTCGATGTGATGTATTACAATTTGCCGCAGGCCGTATGTAACGCACTGGCGATTGAAACATCGTCTTCCAATATGGACGCCCAACGTATCCTGATCAACGGCACGCTCGCGGGCGATCTCAGCGCCGGTACAATGCCGATCAAGGCTTCGACTTCAAATGCGGATTGCACGGCAGCCGCCGATACGAACACAATTCTTTGGGTCTTTATGGTGAGAAACTGATGAGTATTTCACGCAAGCGCCGTGGCTTTACTTTGATCGAGCTTTCGATTGTGCTTTTGATAGGCGGTATCATCATCGCTGCCATTTGGGTTGCCGCCGGTTCGGCCTGGACAAGTTATCGTGTTTATCGGGCCAACCAGCAGATCGCGATGAGCGTGATGAATATCCGCGATTACTACACCAACATTCAGGCTTTCCCGGCGACAGGCGATATGACATCGGCGATGGATGCGCTTAGTTTATTTCCTGTCGAAATGCGGCGCAACACAGGCGTGGCAGCCGGCAGCACGCCCATCGATCATGCACTCAACAACACCATCACAAGTGGTACGGCACCCGCCAATGGTGCCTTTCATGTATCTGCTGTTGCATGTCCCGGCTCAGCGGCGATCCGCTGTTTTCAGGTCAGCCTTATGGGGCTTTCGCAAGCGGCCTGCGTCCGGTTGCTGACATCGGCGCCGATTGCGGATAATGAACTTGGCGTCATGAAGATCGGCGCTGAAGCCATGACGGGCAGCACCACGACGATGACAACACCTGTCACAGCCGCTACGGCCAGTGGCTGGTGCACGGTGGCAGGCAACACGAATGAATTCGATATTGTCTATAAGCTTCACAACTGAGGCGCAGCCATGAAACGCAACCTCACATCTCAAAGCGGTTTCAGCCTTCTCGAAATGGCCATCGTGTTAACGGTCATCGGCGTTGTTCTCGGCGGCATATGGGTGCTCGCGGTTTACGCATGGGAGCGCACGCGGCAGGAACGCGTTGCTGAAGAAATTACATCCACTGTCCGTAACACGCGCGCTTACTACGCGGGGCAAGCGTCTGTCTCCGGCAGTTTCACAACTCTTGCGGCGACATTGGGTGCCGCCAATGTTTTTCCGGGTGATATGCTGCGTATCAACAGCTGCACCAACGGCAGCAACCTTTGTTACGATCATCCATGGAGCGGAGCCGCCGGCAACGTGGCGACCGGATCTTTCAGCGTATGCCCATGGTCGCCGGGCGCAGGCGTCTTTGCCTGCAGTGCAGGACCTACGCCCTATTTCGCTGTTGAGTTGCGCAGCGTACCGTCTGCAAGCTGCATGAATCTCGTTGCACGCAATTCGGGATCAAATGCGCCGTCAGGACTTATCGATGTCATTATCAATGGCACTACAAGCATGGCTGCAACGGGCCACGCTTTTCCAGTGCGTGCTTCGGACTCCAGCGCAAGCTGCACTGCTGCTGCCGCAGTTACGGTTGATTTCGTGTATGGCGTCGCGAATCCCACAAATTAACCTTACGCATTTTTATGCGGCCTTTATGGGCTGCATACAATTGTGTTAACGAAATAGAGATGAATTCAGATCATCTTGGTCCGAGTCGAGAATTGTGTGTTGGTTTTTTTTCAACCCAAACTTTGGCACTCTATGACATCTTTCATCCGCAAAAATAACCAAACCTCTTTGCGCGGTTTTACGCTCACGGAAATCGCCATTGTTCTTGGCATCATAGGCCTCATCCTGGGCGCGATCTGGATTGCGGCTTCGGCGGTCTATAACAATCTGCGTGTCTCAAAAGCGACAACGGAATTGCTGCAAATGGCTCAGTCCGTTCGCGCTCTTTATGCGACGACGGCGACAACCGGTGACGCAGCCGGTACGGATGAAACCCAAAATTATTGCAAAGCGGCCATCTTTCCGAGCGACATGGTCACCAATCCTTGCGCGGCTGCGGCTCCGTTCGCAACCGATCCATGGGCAGGTGCTGTGACGATGACCTCTCAAACCGCCGCTAACGTTGGTGATGCATTTGGCATCGAATTTTCGAGCGTTCCGCAAGGCGCTTGCATCAGCCTGCTAACCCGCAATACCGGCGCGGGCCGCGACGCAGGTCTCTGGTATGCTAACGCGACAGCTGCTGCTGTTGGCGCTGCTGCCTTCGGTGCTGCTGCTTCGACCTTTCCGATCAGCGCCACGACAGCGGCAACGGCCTGTGGCGTCACGGGCACAGCGGGTAACTTCGTGCAGTTTAAATTCAAGCTGCGCGGTTAAAACAGGCTTCACCCTATAACTTTCCATGTCCGGAACGATTCGGGTTAGGTGGGATTTTATCTATCGGTCCCTTGCCGCTGGGGCGGTCCTGAATTAGCCTGATTCGCAAGAAAGCCCTGCTATCTTTACCCCAAATTAAGGGTTGGAACGTACATTCGTCCCACCCATTTACCCAAACCCGGTCTCATCAAGGGAGTGTGCTTATGCCTATGACTATGAAATCCAGGACTGCGCAACGCGGTTTCACACTGACAGAAATCGCTATCGTCCTCGGCATCATCGGCCTCATCCTGGGCGCGATCTGGGTTGCCGCTTCGGCCGTGTACAACAATCTTCGCGTCTCGAAAGCGACGACGGAACTGCTGCAAACCGCGCAGGCCATCCGCGCTCTCTACGCAACTGCAACAACGACTGGCGACGCCGCCGGTACGGATGAAACGCAAAACTATTGTAAAGCGTCCGTGTTCCCGAGCGACATGGTCACCAATCCTTGCGCGGCTGTGGCTCCGTTCGCAACCGATCCTTGGGGCGGTTCTGTGATGGCGACATCGCAGACAGTGACCAATGCGGGTGACGCGTTCGGCATCGAATTCTCGACCGTTCCGCAAGGCGCTTGCATCAGCCTCCTCACCTCAAACACAGGTGCGGGCCGCGACGCAGGTCTCTGGTATGCTAACGCGACAGCTGCTGCTGTTGGCGCTGCTGCCTTTGGTGCTGCTGCTTCGACCTTCCCGATCACAGCTACGACAGCCGCTACGGCATGCGCTGTTACAGGCACAGCCGGCAACTTCGTGCAGTTCAAGTTCAAGCTGCGCGGCTAAGTTTGCCGTGACGAAAATCAAGCGGGAAGCCTCTGGCTTCCCGCTTTTTTATTGCCCACTTTTATTGACTGAGAGCCATGACTGCATCATCCCCATCACGCTCTAATTTGGGTCGGGATATTCTCGGCTGGATCATAAGCGCGCCGGTCATTGCCATCATCGCGGCTGCGATCTGGATTGCGGCATCGTCTGTCGTTGAGAATATGCATTTTGCCCGTGCGACGCAGCAGATCATCGGTGTGCTGGCGGCTGCGCATGATTACGCAGGACGCGAGAAGAATTACACGATGCAGTCGGGCGAAGATCTTGTTGCGTCGTTAGCGCGCATCGGTACTTTGACGGATATCGCTAAAGATCCGCCACCCGCACATTTCTTCAATCCATGGAGCGGTGCCGTTCAGGCAGTCGCTGCAGGTCCCACAACAATGCGGCTCGAGACAGAAGTGCCGGTGCGCGATTGTCGCCGCCTTGCGCTTTTCTTCGCTAAAGAGGCGCGGAGCCTTGGCTTGCAGATCATGGAGGCGCGTAGCGGTGAAGGCGGCGTTTGGCGGCGTTTTCTGAACGAGGAGCAGGATACAATCGTCGATGCACGCCCCATCGAGGCTGCGTGTGGTGACGAGCCGGAAGCACGCTTGGCGCTGGTTTTCCGGCTCAAGTGACGTCCCTCACCGCGCTAAATCATTGATTTTCAATGATTTGGACGCTAATTTACCGGCCTGTTTTTCATAAATAATTATCGCCATTTCGTTAAGCTAGACGGGCAGTAACGCGCACAAAGGCCGCTATGAACCTTTTGGTTATCGTCACTTTGCTGATTTCGATCATCGGCCTTTATGTCCAGGTTTTGGGCTTGCAAGCTGCACGACTCTATTCTCATCAAACGGGTGTCGCTCAAGCGATGGCGACATGGCATGCGGGTGCCGTTTCTATGGCGGCAAGCATCGTGCGTACCGGCGTTGCCTATCCTGCAGCCGGCTGCAGCCTGACTTACACCGTCATTCCGGGCGCGCCGGGTGGTTTTGCCGTATGTCCTGCGCCGACCGGCCTTACGCAAGGCACTGTCACAAATGATTCAGCAACAGTTGGTATTCCCAATCTTGTGCTCAACAAATCGACGAGCAACAAAGAATGTGTCCATGTGCCCGCAACTTGTACCGCCAGCACACCCCCTAATTGCACCACGTGTTCCGCTATTTTCGACACGACCAATCATCAGTTCTATTCGCTCCTCTATAAGAGCAATAATCAGGACTACGTCATTACTGTCGTGCCAGCGGCGTCCGTTTCGGCGACCAATCCCAATGGCTACATTTCAATGGCACGCGGAAATCAAATTGCCTTGACCACCAGCGATCTGCTGCAGCAACTTAAGCACTCCACCATTCCCAATTCGAGCTTCGGCACCGTAAGCTCAACCTACGTGCTGACAACGCCGCTTATAACAATCACGTTACCGAGCTTCACCAATGCAAACGGCGCCGTCGCCATGATCAGTTCGGCGGATGGATTCTAGAAAGGACATGACATGATTACACGCATCCGTCATTCGAAGCTCGGCTTCACGCTGGTGGAACTTGCCATTGTCCTCGCCATTGCGGGTTTGTTGTTCGCGGGCCTGTGGCGGTTGATGTCGGGCGGCAATCAGCAATTGCGCGATCAGGCGGCGGCAACCACGCAGTCGCAGCTTATCAGCGCGGCTAAAGGTTATTTGGCGTCCTCGCAAGGCCAAAGCTTCATGCAAGCCAACAACGCCAGCACAACAGCTTTTGCGCTGGCGCTCCCGACCAGCAATACAAACAATGCCAATTGCCGCGCCAGCATTGCCGCTGCCCAAAACAATTTCTGCGATTTCTTGCCAACCGGTTTTTCGACCGCGACGACAAATTCCTATAACGACACCTTCGCGATTGAGGTTGTCGGCGACGGTAAAGGCATTACATCTGCGCCGCAGACTTATTCCTTCATGGTCATGGCAACCGGCGGCGACGTTATTCCTGATACATCGGGCGGCCGCATTTCGTCCCTCATCGGTGGCGACGGCGGCTTTATCTATTCCAGCAACGTTTGCGGCGCACCGACTAACCAGATGGCTTGCGGCGCTTACGGTGCCTGGGCAGTTCAATCCACCGCATACGGCTTTGCCGGCGCTTATGCCGGCTCCGTTGCTTCACGTAGCTATTATTCGCCGGAACAAAGCTCGACCTATCCCTGGTTGGCGCGTTCTTACATAAATGCCAGCACGAGCTACAACACCATGACGGCTGACCTTTTCATGGATGCTAACGGTAACGGCGCACATGCCGGCCGCAGTTACATTTATATGTCGCCGAATGCAGCGACAACGACTAACGGCGGTCAGCTCAATATGGCGACGGGTGAACTCAACATGGTCACCCATGACGCGAATAGCGGCGCCGGCATTATTAATCTGGCGGGCGGCAAACTAGTCAGCGTCAGCACAAGCCCCGGCATTTCACTGACGACGGGCGGCACGAGACTCGATAATGCCACACCGCTTTTGACTGTCGGTACGGCATGTTCGCTTGATAGCAGTGTCAGTGTTCCGGGTATCACATCACCTGATGCAAGCTGCACCGCCGGCATGCAGATCCTTGGTGACGGCTATTTCGCAGGCCGCGTGAACGTCAATTCGCTCTACGCAACCACGTTTATTTATCAGGGCTCCGACATTCGCCTGAAAACGGATGTGCATCAACTCAGCAATCCGTTGGATGATGTTATGCGCTTGAAGCCTGTGTCTTATGCGTTGAAATCAACTGGCCAAAAGAGCTTTGGTGTGATTGCGCAAGATATCGAGAAAGTTTATCCGCAGTTGGTTTCAGAACGCGCTGACGGCATCAAAACCGTCAATTATCAGGGGCTGATTGCACCGCTGATCGGTGCCGTCCAAGAGCTAAAAGCTGAAAACGACAACCAGCGCCAGCAGCTCAAAGACCAGGCCGCGCGTCAGGAAAAGCTGGAAAGCGAGCTTAAGAAAGCTCCTTAGTGCTGAACCATGTCGCAGTGGAAAGCACAGTTGCTTTCATCCACGGCCACCAGGCAGCAATGCGGCAGGACCTGCTGAGGATTTTTGCCGATCACTTCAGATTTAACGGTCAGGCAACCACTTGAATCCACGCCCGCAACATCGTCAAAGAAGCCGGATGGAACAGCGAGCCCCAATCCCTGAAGCATGCATTGGTTGGCGCTGTTGGCGATATTGGCTGAGTCATCCGAAGTGGGTGAGCAGGATACTTTTTGTGGGCAGGTGATGCTGCCGAATTTTTGTCCCGGCCCCGCAGCTTGTGTGGCAACCGGCGATGCAAGGATGAGAATAAAAGCAGCCAGGACCACAAAACGCATGAGATACTCCCTAAGGGAAAAGATTGTGGTTGGAGAATAGGCATTTTTGCCTTACTCCGTCCATGTGCAATTTAGCACTTTAGGACTAACTTTTAGTGAAGCCGATGCCACGGAAGTCATCACCGCCAGCACCTAAAACCATCTCGGCTTTGATCATTCCCGATCTGGAACGGTCGAGGCTGGACAAGGCTTTGGTGACGCTTTTGGCCGATCAGGTCGAGACCCTGTCGCGTGCGCGACTTCAGGCGTTGATCGCGGACGGGCAACTGACGCTCGGCGGCAAGGTTGTCGAAGATTCAAGTCGCAAAGTGAAAGCGGGTGAAGTTTATAAACTCACTTTACCGCCACCCGAACCGGCGACACCTGAAGCGCAAAAGATTTCTCTCACCGTTGTGTACGAAGATAAAGACTTGCTCGTCATCGACAAGCCCGCCGGTATGGTTGTGCATCCTGCGCCCGGCAACCGCGACAAGACATTGGTCAATGCGCTGCTCGCGCATTGCGGCAAAAGCTTGAGCGGCATCGGTGGTGTTGCCCGTCCCGGCATCGTGCATCGACTTGATAAAGATACGAGCGGCCTGATTGTCGTTGCGAAGAATGATCTTGCGCACCAGGAACTGACCAAGCAATTTGCCGATCGTTCACTCAGTCGCACTTACCAAGCTGTCGTGTGGGGCGAACCTGTTCCGCGCACCGGAGAAATTTATGCACCGATCGGACGACACTCGCGTGACCGCGTAAAGATGGCCGTGATCTCGAAAGGGAAAGAAGCGCTTACTTATTATAAAGTTTTGAAAGCGGCGGGACAGGCAAGCCTTGTGGAATGTAAACTTGCGACCGGACGTACGCATCAAATCCGCGTGCATCTCGCGCATATCAAGCACCCGGTTGTTGGCGACCCGGTCTATGGCGGGCGGCGCGTACCGTTGAAGGGAAGCGATGCCGAAATTCTGAAATCATTTCCGCGACAGGCGTTGCATGCCGCAGAGCTGGAATTTTTACATCCGCGGAGCGAGAAACATATGTCGTTTCGCTCGAAATTGCCGAAGGATATGGCTGCGTTGCTCAAGGCGCTCGGCATCAAAAACGCAAATTAGGATGGCGCTCCGTATGCAGGAAAACCCCTATTTAATATGGGTTTTCAAGGCATTAGAAATCGCCCCATTCCCGCCTTATATAATGCTAATAAAGGGACCGATATGAGCGCACCAATTCGCAATCTTCCGATACTGAAAGGCGAGGGCAATCTCGCCGTCTATCTTCGCGAAATCAAAAAATTTCCGATGCTGGAAAAGGATGAGGAATACATCCTCGCCAAATCTTGGAAAGAACATGCCGATCTGGATGCCGCGCACAAGCTGGTCACAAGCCATCTGCGCCTCGTCGCCAAAATCGCCATGGGTTATCGCGGCTATGGGTTGCCACTCGCGGATCTGATCGCCGAAGGCAATGTCGGTATGATGCAGGCGGTGAAACGTTTCGATCCGGAACGCGGCTTTCGCCTCGCAACTTACGCCATCTGGTGGATCCGCGCTTCGATCCAGGAATATATTTTACATTCGTGGTCGCTGGTGAAAATCGGAACGACCGCTGCGCAGAAAAAACTTTTCTTCAATCTGCGCCGCCTGAAAGGCGAAATGAAAGCCATCGATGATGGCGATCTGTCGCCCGAGCAGGTAAAGGATATTTCCGAACGGCTTTCAGTGCCGGAAGAAGATGTCGTGAATATGAACCGCCGCATGTTGGGCGGTGGCGACCAATCGCTCAACGCGCCGATCCGTTCCGACGGTGAAGGCGACGGCGAGTGGCAGGATTGGCTCGAAGATAAAAACGAAAGCGTCGAAACACGTTTCGGCGCACGCGAGGAAATGGATTTGCGCCAGCGTATGCTTGAAAAAGCGATGCAGGGCCTCAATCCGCGCGAGCGCGATATTATCGCCGCACGCCGCCTTAAAGAAAATCCCGCGACGCTTGAAGACCTGTCGCAACGTTTCGGAATCAGCCGCGAGCGCGTTCGCCAGATCGAAGTCCGGGCGTTCGAGAAGCTGCAGAAAAATATGAAGATTGCGGCTGAAAAAGAAGGCTTGCTGCAAGTCGGCTAAGCCTATTCCTTGACGATCTTGTCGAGCGGCTTTGTCGTCGCCACTTCCGGGCCCCACGTCGTCTTCAGCTGTTCAAGATTATGCTTTAACGTTTTAAGGCGGATTTCTGCGCGCACGAGCGTAAGTGCGGTCATGGCTTGCGGCACGGCAAAGACAATCAGTTGGCCGATAGCCGATGCGCCAAGGATCACCAGCCAATTTCCGGGCACACGTAAAATATCCAACACCGCCGGCATGCTTTGGCCCTTCACCCATAAATCGATAATGAAAGGCGTGAGGCCTGCACAGTTCATGGCGCCGATTGCAGCGGTCGATGATTTATTCCGGTCACTGTCAGTCACGAGCGCAATGATGGTCGGTATCATGCCGACCAGAACAAGGATCAGCGTCGGCATGATGAACGGCACGGCAAAGCCGAACATAATCATGAAAAGAATGAATTTAGCCTTGCCGCCGCCTTTGCCCTTGCCGTCTTTCTTGGCATCGGCTGCAGGTGCTGCGGCTGGTTTTGCTTCTTCTTTTGCGTCCGCCATGGCCTAACCCATCACCAGATTTTCCCAGACTGCGCGCAAGATTGCGCACAGCACCATGAGGATAGCTAGGAAACTGCTGAGCGAAGCCGCCATCGGGCGGCCTGTTTCCTGCATCACGATTTCGCGGTTCGCGAGCTTCTCTTCGATACCGGCGATTTCCTTCAGCGTGTTGAGATAAAGCATGCGGGCCGCAGTAAATTCCTGGCGATCATATTCAATGCGTTTTGGATCATCGAGCAGGCGTTGCATGGCGCCGAGATCACCGCGTGCCGCCGCTTCGCGCACTTGCGCCTGAATGCGCTCTTTCATCGTCTTGCCGAGATAGCGCTGGATGGAGGGTTCAAGCAAAGGCATCAGCCATTGCGCAAGGCCGGGCAACCCATCGGGGCCGTATTTGTACTGCATTTCGCTATAGAGCGTCAGTTGCGCAAGGCCGCGGCGCGGAGACGTTTCAGGCGATGACATGGCATCAAACAGCAATTCACTGCGACGTTCGCGCACGACGAGGAACGCGGCGATGTGCCTGTCCATCGGCTCGCGCGGACGTCCGGGCATCGATGCCATGCGCTCCATCGCGGCAAGCAACGTCTTCGGTGAAATGACATACTGTGTTTTTACAATCGGGCTGAGGCAGGGCAGGCCGGGATTGAGTTCATAAATCGCGCGTTCCATGCCATGGCCGAAACCGACGCGCTCTATCATGCCGCGGATGCGCTCGTATTGCTGGCCAAGCGGCACAAGTTCGATTTTGCCTTCCTTCTGCATCTCGATCCAGAACGAGATCAGATGCGTGGAGATAATTTCGTGCAGAGCCTGCAGGTTATTTCCGGTCGTCATGGCTTCGACCAGCATCGGCGCGACGCCACCCGGCATGACCGAAAGTCCGCGATAACGGATAGGCCCGTGGGGATCGAGTGCAATGATAGTGCGTGCTACAACTTGTTCTTCATGACTCGATGTTTTGCTGCCTTCGCGCAGGCTGGCTTGAACTTCGGCAAGAGCACTTGCACGTTCTTCATCGACCAATGCACGCCGCATCCATTTATCCATGCCGCCGCTTTCAATCAAATGCGAAGCCTCGCTAACATTCTGCGAGAGCGCAAGCGCAAGCGGGCGTACTTGCCAATATTCCTTGCCGGCAAAAGATAGGCCGCGTGAAGAACGACGGCCGACATCGGTATTCTTTGGCGTCAGGCGGCGACCATTGAGCCATAGCTCCAGATCGTTCGCAGTCCAGCGTTGATGCGCGTCATCGGTCAGAAGGCCGCGCAGAATTTCAATATGGCCGGCGGAAAGGCGACGATTGCCGATCAAAGAATGGAAGGTGCCGCGCTCATTTTTGATCTGGGTAACGGCAGCATCGTCCATGCCTTGCAGTGGATTGCTGCCTAAAATCAGAAGCGCAAGCGTAACGCCGAAGGCATAGCAATCATCGACATGCGATCCCATGCCGCGTCCGATTGGCATGCTGAGCGCGCGTTCAAGTGGCTCGAACAAAGCGGGCTGGCCGACACCGGCGGGTGCCGAAAGGCAATCGCCGATTTGTGGCGCCGAGCCGCCACCCGGGCGCCAAAAAATATTGGTAGGGCGAATGGCATTATGCACGGTGCCGGTACGAAGAAGCTCAGATAGCGCGCCAACCATGGGTGCAAGGAAATGATGGTTGATCGAGTCTTCACCCATCTGCGTATAAGGACCGTCGAGCGTATTCATCATGCGCGGCGATGAGGGGCGCTGATAGGCCAGTGCGAAATAACGCACATCGTCCTGCGTCCATTGCACGACGCCGCTATCGACCAATTTCAAAATGCTGTGATGCTCGACGCTACGCATGGAATTGATGGAGTCGATACGCGGCGGCAATCCGCTATTGCAGAGGATTGCCATGACATCGGAGGCAGCATCGCCTTTCAGGCGTGCGCCATAGGCCGGGCCGCCGACCGCATTAAAGTCCGGCAAGGGTGAACTTGGAACAAGCTCCGCACGCGCGCCGAAGCTCAGGCCGCCGGGGGCTGGATTCGTTCCGTGTGCGTTGGCGTAAGTCATGGGGGCCGGAAAGGATGGACGTTAAAACTAGGCGAAATGCGTCGGCGAAGCTAGGTCTTGCGTAACTGTCAATCGAGCAGCGCCCGGCGCCGTTGTGCCGAGGAGGCAATATTCATCGCTTCCCTGTATTTGGCGACGGTACGGCGGGCGATATCGATATTCTCGTTGCGAAGAATCTCTGTGATGCGATCATCGGAAAGAACTTGCTTACTGGCGCTTTCCGTTTCGATCAGGGCACGGATGCGATCGCGTACGGATTCAGACGATACAGTTTCGCCGCCATCATTGCGGGCAAGGGCAGTCGTGAAGAAGTATTTCAGCTCGAACAGGCCACGCGGGGTCGCGATATATTTATGTTGTGTAACGCGACTGACGGTCGACTCGTGCATTTCCACAACACCGGCAATATCGCGCAAGATCAGCGGCTTCAGATGTTGCACACCATGCACGAAGAAAGCGTCCTGTTGGCGTACAATCTCGGATGCCACTTTCAGAATTGTTGTGGCGCGTTGATGGAGCGCTTTCACTAGCCAGTTGGCTTGTTGCCAACGCTCGCTGAGATAATCCTTATCGGTCTTGGTGCGGGCCGACGCTTGTACGCGCGTGTAATAGCGTTCATTCGCTACGGCACGTGGGAGATTGTCGCTGTTCAACTCGACATGCCAGCCGCCGCCAGGAAGCGGACGCAGAATAACGTCTGGTACGATCGGCGGCGCGACGTCGGATGTGAAATCAAGTGCGGGCTTGGGATTAAGCTGGCGAATTTCGGCAAGCATCTCGGCAAGATCTTCGGCATCGACGCCGCAAAGTTTCATGAG
>DASTLS010000020.1:0-7685 GCA_035714725.1 Alphaproteobacteria bacterium
ATGCTGCGCAAGAAGGGCGTGGTCAATAAGTTCGTCGAATTCTACGGCCCCGGCCTCGATAACATGTCGCTCGAAGATCGCGCGACGGTCGCTAACATGGCGCCGGAATATGGCGCGACTTGCGGCATCTTCCCGATCGACGGCAAGACCATCGACTATCTGAAATTCACCGGCCGCGATCCGGAACGTATTGCGCTGGTCGAGATGTATGCGAAGGCGCAAGGCATGTGGCGCGACGCATTCTCACCGGATCCCGTTTTCACCGACACGCTGTCGCTTGATCTCGGCAGCATCGAGCCTTCGCTCGCTGGCCCGCGACGTCCGCAAGATCGTGTTGCGCTTTCGAAGGCTGCTGAAGCGTTCGAAAAAGAACTGCCAAGCTTCAAGGTCGATGCCGGATCGCGCGACAAGCAGATCATCGTCGCCGGTACCGATTACAGCATCACGCATGGCGACGTTGTTATTGCCGCTATCACAAGCTGCACCAACACATCGAACCCAAGCGTATTGCTCGCCGCCGGTCTCGTGGCACGCAAAGCGCTTGAAAAAGGCCTCAAAGTGAAGCCATGGGTGAAGACATCGCTGGCGCCCGGATCGCAAGTCGTGACCGATTATCTGGCGAAGGCTGGTCTTCAAAAAGATCTCGACGCGCTCGGTTTCAACCTCGTTGGTTATGGCTGCACCACCTGCATCGGCAATTCAGGTCCGCTGCCGGAAAATATCTCGGCTGCCGTCGAACAAGGCGATCTCGTTGCCGTATCTGTTCTCTCCGGCAATCGCAATTTCGAAGGCCGCGTCAATCCGAACTGTAAGGCAAACTATCTGGCGTCACCGCCGCTCGTTGTCGCCTACGCGCTCGCGGGCTCGATGACCATCGACATCACAACGCAGCCGCTCGGCAAAGGCAGCGACGGCAAGCCGGTGTATCTGAAAGATATCTGGCCAACGAACGAAGATATTCAGAAAGCGATCCGCGCGTCGCTCACGCCTGCTATGTATCGCGAGCGTTATTCGAACGTGTTCCAGGGCCCGAAAGAATGGCAGAGCATCCAGACCGCCACCGGCCAGATCTATCAGTGGGAAGCGAATTCGACTTACGTCAAATCGCCGCCTCTGTTCGAGAAAATGCCAAAGCAACCGCTGCCTGTCGGTGATATCGCGGGCGCGCGTCTGCTGGGCCTGTTCGGCGACAGCATCACGACCGATCACATCTCACCCGCCGGCGACATCAAGAAGAGCAGCCCGGCCGGCAAATATCTGCTCGATCACGGCGTTGAGCCGAGCGAGTTTAATTCCTACGGCGCGCGCCGCGGCAATCATGAAATCATGATGCGCGGTACCTTCGCCAACATTCGTATCAAGAACGAGCTGATGGGCGGCGCCGAAGGCGGCAACACCAAGCATTTCCCCGATGGCGAGAGCATGTCGATCTATGACGCTTCGATGAAATATCAGGCGGAGAAAGTTCCCTTGATCGTCATCGCAGGCAAGGAATACGGCACGGGTTCATCCCGCGACTGGGCGGCGAAGGGCACCAAGCTGCTCGGCGTTCGCGCTGTCATCGCCGAAAGCTTCGAGCGCATCCATCGCTCCAACCTCGTCGGCATGAGCGTGCTGCCGCTCGTCTTCAAGAACGGCATGACACGCGCCGATCTGAAACTGACCGGCCTTGAGACCTTCGCCATCACGGGCGTCGCTGCCGGCCTCAAGCCGCGCATGGATGTGACGCTGACCATCACGCGTCCCGACGGCAAATCGGAGCAGGTGGCGCTCCTCTGCCGTATCGATACGCTGGATGAAGTCGAGTACTACAAAAACGGCGGCATCCTGCCCTACGTGCTGCGCGATCTGATCAGTCGCGTTGCGTAACGATTTAGCCCGGTAATACCGGGTTAACCTTACTTAGCCGAAACAATCCGGAAAAGTATTGCGCGAAAGCAACACTTCGCGTTAACCCCTGTCGTTATTGCCCCTTTTAACTAATTAGTTAGGATTCAAAGCAAATATACCGCTGCACAAGAACAACAGTCCTTGTCGTTCCGCAGTAATAGGCGCCGGAGACGGTTGAATATTACAGAAAGAATGGCATTCTGCCCCCGCCCAAGACCCCAAGAGATTCAAGACCTAAGACCGCCGCCCAAAACAGTTTGAAGACAACCTCGAAACTCCACCTAGCTATCCAAGAAAGGGTACAAGAAATGAAATCGGTATCGAAACTAACAGCCATGGCATTGGTCGCTTTGGCCCTTGGCGTGACAATGTCGGCCGCGCGCGCGGAAGACCAGTCGCCCGCATTCCCCAAGCAGCACATGATCGATGCTCGTGCTGTGACCTCGCTCCACCAGCTCAACCGCGCTCAGGCTCCTGTTGGCCCGATCGACGTCGTGATCGAATTCAACACGAATTCGAGCAAGCTGACGCCGGCTCAGGAACACAAGGTTCATGAAGTTGCGATGATCCTGAAGAGCCCCGCTTACAAGGGCACCCATGTCGCCGTTCAAGGCTTCACGGACAGCACCGGTAACGACGCTCACAACCAGAGCCTCTCCTACCACCGTGCGCTTCAAGTCATGCACACCCTGGTCAAGAAGTATGGCGTGCCTGCTGGCATGCTGTCGGCTCAGGGCTTCGGCAAAGAAAACCCAGTTGCTGACAACAGCACTGCGGAAGGCCGTATGGCTAACCGCCGCGTAAGCTTCGCGGTTGTTCGCTAAGCCTTACGACAGGTAAGTAAATTGAGAGGGGCTCTTCGGAGCCCCTCTTTTTTTTGTGCAAAATCAGCCGTGTAAAGAAGCTTGCGCTTCGCCCCCAGCGGAGTAAGTTTCGGGTGATGTTCCGCCCTTCCTCGCCGAACCTTCCAGAAACCGATACCACCGAGATCCGCCCCTACGGCGTTCTCGTCGTCACGCCGTATTACCCGGCGCATGGCGGCGGGCCTGAGCGCATTGCCGGCGCCCTGACGCATGAGATCGAACTGACAGCCAATGTGCACTTCACATGGGCCGCGAGCGATTGCGACACACCGCCCGACCTTTACGGCCCTGCCATGCTGCCGATGAAGGCGCATAATTTCATGGAGAACTGGCTTGGGCTTCGTTATCCGTTTTGGAGCCGGAACAGCTTGAAGCAGTTGAAAGATGCCGTGAAGAAAGCTGATTGCGTCTGGCTGCACGATACGCTCTCGCCGGGCTGCCTTGCTGCAGCCCGCATGGCGCGCAAGCTCAAGAAGCCGATCTTCGTTACGCAGCATGCTAGCCCCACGCTGCGCGGCAATGCATGGAAGCGCGGTTGGCGCACGGCACTCGATTTCATCGCCTCACGCCTTATCCTGAAGCAGGCACGTCAGGCAACATTCACGAGCGACACGGCAGCCGAGTTTTACTATCGCCGCGTGGCATTCAAGGCCCCTGTGAAGATCATTCCGAATGGTGTCGATTGCGGCACCTTCCAGCCTTGCCTTCCTGAAAAGCGCGCAGCTCTGCGTGGCCGTTTCTCGCTCCGCGACAATCAGCCGGTCATGCTGTTTGCCGGCGATTTCACCGAAGCTAACGGGCTTCTGATGTTGAAAGAGCTGGCGCAGTTGCTGCCGGCCTGGCGCTTCTGGCTTGTGGGCAAAGGCCGCATCAATCCGGAAAGCTGGTACCTGCCGAACGTACAAGTGTTCCCGAAGCGTTGCGATGCGACGTTGGCCGAGCTTTATCAAAGCGCCGATCTTCTCGTGTTGCCGGGTCACGGCAAGCAATTCCCGCTGGCAGCGCAAGAAGCACTGGCATGCGGACTTCCCGTTATGTGCTCGAGCGCGGTTGCCGCTGCGCAGCCTTTCGCCAAGCCTTATATGTGGGTGATCGACAGCAATGCCGAAACGCCGGAACAGCTGGCAAAAGTGTGGGCGAAGAAGCTGAAATCGGCGCAACAGTTCCTGCCGCTTTCGGAAGCGAAGACCGAGCTTTCGGATGTCGCGCAATCCAACTGGGAATGGCCGCGCATTGCGAGCCACTATGTCGAGCTCTTGCGCGCGATATCGCCTGCAGCTTAAAATCAAAATATGTGGAACACCATTCTTCTCGTTTTTCTTGGCGGCGGCGCGGGCTCCGTCGCACGCTGGGGCATGACAAATTTTGTCAGCAAGCAAGTGACGCCCGGTAGTACATTCCCGTGGCACACGCTGAGCGTGAATATCATTGGCGCCTTTATCATCGGCATTTTGATGGAAATTCTGGCGCTGCGTTTATCCGCGCCACAACCGGCGCGCTTTCTGCTCGTCACCGGTTTCCTCGGCGGCTTCACGACTTTCTCTGCCTTTTCGCTTGAAGCGGCAATGCTGATGGAGCGCGGCGATTACGCACAGATGGCCGCTTATGTCGCAGTATCTGTTATCGGCTGCATTGGATGCGTCTTCCTCGGCAGCTTCCTTGTCAAAATGGTCTCGTAATCACGGCGCTTTGCCGTGCACCTCGAGCGATTTTACCGTCTCATCGAAAATCGATTTGATCTGGCCGAGCAGAAATAAAAGTTCCTGATGCGCTGCGCCTTTGCCCATATCCTGGGCCGCTACCTCAAGCGCGTTGGCGGCATCAACCATCCGAGCATCGCCCATATGGGCGCTCGACGCCCGGATCGAATGGGCGGCCAACACAATGCGGCTGACATCATGCTGAGCCAACAAAATGCGTTCGATGATGTGCAGTTGATTGCGCGTATCGCTGAGGTAAAGCCGTACAACCGCCGGGAATTTATCACCAAGCGACATACGCAGCTCTTCAAGCATGCTGTTATGAACCCTGTTTTCGGCGGGGTTTGACGGCACTGCTGGAGTTGGGGGGTCTTGAGGAACATACATGCGAACATAATGTCGCATATCATTTAAACCACGCTTAAGGCGCAGCATCTCTTGGTATGCAAAACGGCATACTATGCGGTGACGGAGCGGAAAAACGCCTCGATACAGGCGGGGCCGATGCGCACCAGATCAAAGCCTTTGCGGCCTTCGATGCCGCTAAGAATAAGGCCTGACATAAGCGCTTGCAGATGAATGGCGGCGAGGCGCGGAGTCCAATCCGGATTTAGCATCTTGAGTTTATGCGCGCGTTCGAACATGCGCTGGCAACGATCGAGCATGCGGCCTTTGCATTCGCGGCGACGCTCCATGATGCCTTCCATATCTTCGGTATATTCGCAGCGAAGCATGAGAATGGAGACGACGCGATTGCGGCGCTTGTCCGTGGCCATCAATTTGAGTGATTCGGCACAGGCCGTACGCAACTCTTCCAGCGGTTTCTCGCTGGTACCTGCCGCCAGTTGCTCCAGCACATCTTCCTGCGGCAAAAAGACGCGCTCCCACATAGCGTCGCAAAGCTCGCTTTTATCGCGGAAATGCCAGTAAACTGCGCCGCGCGTGACGTTTGCGTTGCGCGCAATCTGCTCGAGCGTCGTGCGAGCCACACCTTGCTTATAAAAGACCTTCTCCGCCGCATCGAGGATGGCGTTACGGGTCTTTTCAGCTTCATCTTTCGTGCGTCGCGCCATTCTTAACCAAAAAGTTCGTTCCGCTTGCGGTCCGGTCGGATTGGGGGTTTACATACATACATCCACGAATGTATATTGCGACTCGCCCGACTGCAAATAGAATTTTTCAGGACCGTTTTTGTGACCCGTTTCTCCGCCCTTCTTTCCGCCTCGATGCTGGCTTTGCTGGCCGGTTGCGCCGTGGGCCCGAATTACCACACGCCTGCTGCCCCAAATACCAATAGCTATGGCGAGAAACCCACACCTGCCGAGACGAGCTCAGCCGATCATCCGCATGGTGCCGCGCAGAAATTCGCGAATGGCGCAGACGTTCAGGCCGAATGGTGGACACTGTTTCATTCCGAGCCTTTGAACAAAATGATCACAGAAGCGCTTGCCGCAAATCCCGATCTCGCTGCGGCACAAGCAGCCCTTCACGTTGCGCAGGAAAATACGGCTGCCGGCGAAGGCATTTTGTTCCCGACCGTCGTCGGCAATTTCAGCACGACGCGCCAAAAGACATCCGGCGCTGCGGCTGGCGGGCAATTCCCCGGTACGCTTTACACGCTGCATAACGCTTCTGTGAATGTAACCTACGGGCTCGATCTCTGGGGCGCATCGCGCCGCGAAGTGGAAGAGTTGAGCGCGCAGGAAGATTATCAGCGTTTCCAGCTTGAAGCGGCTTATCTCACGCTCACCGGCAATATCGTGACGGCTGCCATTCAGGAAGCGTCACTGCGCGGCCAGATCGAAGCGACCAAGACGATTGTCGAAGATGAAGAAAAACAATTGCAGACGGTACAAACGCAATTCGATCTCGGCGCCGTCAACAAAGCCGCCGTGCTTTCACAGCAAGCGAATTTGCAACAAACACGCGCGACACTGCCCGGCCTCGAAAGCCGCCTCGAGCAAACGCGGCATCTGCTTTCCGTCCTCACCGGCAAGCCGCCAAGCGACGCTCCCGCTGCGACGTTCGATTTCGCAAGCCTGCAATTGCCGGATAGTTTGCCGGTCACGATCCCATCGAAGCTGGTTGAGCAGCGCCCCGATATTCGCGCTGCGGATTCCGAGCTTCATGCCGCGAGCGCATCGATTGGCGTAGCCGAAGCTAACCGCTTGCCGCAGATCACGCTGAGCGCCGGCATGGGTACGGAAGCCATCAGCCTCGATAAACTCTTCACGCCCGGAAGCGGCATCTGGAGCGCGGGCTTCGGCGTCGCGCAGACCATCTTTGACGGTGGCACGCTGGCGCATCAACAAGGCGCGGCGGAAGCCTCATACGATCAGGCAGCCGCTCTCTATAAGAAGACTGTGCTTGGCGCGTTCCAGGATGTTGCCGATACGCTGCGCGCGCTTGAGGCCGATGCCGATACGCTGAAGGCCGAAGTGATTGCCGAACAATCGGCATCCGAAAACCTCGCAATCACACAAGAACAATATAAAGACGGCGCAATCAGCTACATCAATCTCCTGAGCGCCGAGCAGCTCGAGCAGCAAGCGAAGCTCGCTTTGGTCCAGGCCGAAGCGCAGCGTTATGCCGATACCGCGGCGCTTTTCCAGTCGCTGGGCGGTGGCTGGTGGAACCGCACAAAAGATCAAACCGATAAAATCCTTGATGAAAATGGCCGCAAGAGTTCCGGCCTTGGATTCATTTTTCCCTAGAGGGCTGTGGCTATGACAAAACGAATGATAATCATGCTTGTGATCGTAGGGCTTGTTGCAGCCGGCGTGATCAAGTTCAAAATGTTCGTCGGCGGCATGATGAAGCAATCGATCGCTGCCAGCTTCTCGGCACCGACGGTCTCGACGATCAAGGCCGATCTCGGCGACTGGCAGCCGAAACTTGAGGCGGTCGGCACCATCCGCGCCATCAATGGCGCCGATTTGTCATCGGAACTTTCCGGCATTGTCGAGAGCATCAATTTCACGTCCGACAGCGATGTGAAGAGCGGCACGCCGCTTGTGCATCTCCGTGCCGAAGACGATATCGCGAAACTGAACGCACTGCAGGCGACAGCGAAGCTTGCCGAAATCACCTTCGAGCGCGATCAGAAGCAGCTCAAGGCGCAAGCCGTCAGCCAGGCTGTGGTCGATACCGATATCGCCAATCTTGCCAGTGCTTCGGCTCAAGTTTCGCAACAGCAAGCGATTGTCGATAAGAAGATCATCCGCGCACCGTT
>DASTLS010000021.1:0-3771 GCA_035714725.1 Alphaproteobacteria bacterium
GCCTGTGAATGCAACGCAAGCCCAGCCGCCTGTAGCTGCGCCGAAGGAAGCAGCTAAGGAAAAAGAAGTCGTTCCTCCGGCTCCGGTCATCGAAGCGCCGAGCATTGCTCCTGCGCCAGCGACAACTGCACCTGTAACATCGCCCGTGCCTTCGGCATCAACGCCTGCGGCATCCGGCCCGCCACCCGCTCCTTCGGCTACAGCTCCGTCGCCGACCGCTCCGTTGGCTCCGGCAGCTGCGCAGCCGACCGCAATCCCCGAAGTTCCGGCCAAGAAGTAAGGACGCACGATGAACGATCTGATCTCCGGCATCGGTAATCTTGCGGCTGAACAGCAGAAACTGGCGGACTTTGCCAAGGCTCTGGCTGTTCAGGCGCAAATGATGCCGGCTCAGGCGGGTGTGGCTGAAGCTGGCCACAGCTTCTTCATCACCGGCCTGACAGTTTTCGTTCTGGCATGCTTCGTCGGCTATTACGTCGTCTGGCGCGTGACGCCGGCGTTGCATTCGCCGTTGATGGCGGTCACGAACGCTGTGTCATCCGTCATTATTGTCGGCGCTTTGCTGGCGGCCGGTCCTGTCGAGATGACATCGGCAAAATGGATGGGCCTGGGCGCGGTCGTTCTTGCTTCGATCAACATTTTCGGCGGCTTCATTGTCACGCAGCGCATGCTGCAGATGTACAAGAAGAAAGCCGACATTAAACCCAAAGGGCATTGAGCCGTATGACCAGTTTGGGTTCACTCGCATATCTCGTTTCCGGCATCTGCTTCATCATGGCATTGCGCGGCCTCGCGTCGCCTGCAACTGCGCGCAGCGGCAATATGTTCGGCATGAGCGGTATGGCTATCGCCATCGGCACGACGCTTTGCCTCGTTCAATCGTCATCCCTCTGGTTCATTGCGATTGCCATCGCCATTGGCGCAAGCATCGGTGCGGTGGTTGCCCGTAACATCAAGATGACGGCGCTGCCGCAGCTTGTGGCCGCGTTCCATTCGCTTGTCGGTTTGGCTGCTGTACTGGTTGCCGGGGCTGCCTTCACCAATCCCGGCGCTTATGGCATCGCGAGTGGCGATACCATCCATCTTTCGAGCCTCATTGAGATGGGCCTCGGTGTTGCTATCGGCGCAATCACTTTCAGCGGCTCAATTGTCGCATTCTGCAAGCTTCAGGGCCTTGTGTCTGGCAAGCCGCTGACTTTCAAGTTCCAGCACATCTTTAACCTCTCGCTCGGTATTCTGGTTTTGCTGCTGATCGTGTGGCTGATACTGAGCCAATCGCCTTATGCTTTCTGGAGCATCGTCGCGATTACGTTCCTGCTCGGCTTCCTGCTTATCCTGCCGATCGGCGGTGCGGATATGCCGGTCGTTATCTCGATGCTGAACAGCTATTCGGGTTGGGCGGCTGCCGCTACGGGCTTCACGCTTGAAAATCCGTTGCTGATTATCACCGGCGCTCTCGTCGGCGCATCCGGCGCGATCCTCAGCTACATCATGTGCAAAGGCATGAACCGCTCGATCTTCAACGTCATTCTCGGCGGCTTCGGCGGCGATAGCGCTGCGGCAGGTGCTGCTGCGGCTTCAGGCGATAAGCAGGTAAAGGTCGGCTCGGCCGAAGATGCCGGCTTCATCCTCAAGAACGCAGCCAGCGTGATTATCGTGCCGGGTTACGGCATGGCTGTGGCGCAAGCCCAGCACGCGCTGCGCGAAATGGCCGATCATCTGAAAGAAGCAGGTGTGCAGGTGCGTTATGCCATTCATCCGGTCGCGGGTCGCATGCCGGGCCACATGAACGTATTGCTGGCCGAAGCCAACGTGCCCTACGACGAAGTGCTGGAGCTGGAAGAGATCAATCGCGATTTCGGCCAGACAGACGTTGCCTTTGTCATTGGTGCAAATGATGTGACAAATCCCGCTGCCAAGACCGATCCGCAATCGCCGATCTTCGGCATGCCTATTCTGGACGTCGAGAAAGCGAAGACCGTCCTCTTCATCAAGCGTTCCATGGCAACCGGTTATGCCGGCGTTGAGAACGAGCTGTTCTATCACTCGAACACCATGATGTTGTTCGGCGACGCCAAGAAGATGTGCGAAGAGATCGTGAAGGCGCTGGAAGCTTAATCCCTAAAGGAGTTCCCATGTCGGTGCGTACAATTGTCATTATCGCTATCGTTGCCATCGGCGCTTATCTGCTGACCGGCATCAACACCATCCCGACGCAGGAACAAAAGGTTCAGGCATCATGGGCGCAGGTCGAGAATAATTATCAGCGCCGCATGGACCTCATCCCCAATCTGGTCGAGACCGTGAAGGGCGAGGCCAATTTCGAGCAAAAGACGTTGACCGATGTGATCGAGGCGCGCGCGAACGCTACGAAAGTGACGCTCAACGTCGATCAGCTTAATGATGCGGCGGCAGTAAAGCAGTTCGAGCAAGCGCAGGGCGCATTGTCATCGACCCTTTCGCGCCTGATGATGGTTTCGGAAAATTATCCTACTCTCAAAGCCAATCAGGGGTTCCTGGCGTTGCAATCGCAGTTGGAGGGTACAGAAAACCGCATCACTGTTGCTCGCATGGATTTCATCAATACCGTGCAGGAATATAATACGACAGTGACGACCTTTCCGGGCCGCATCTGGGCGATGATTTACAGCGCGAAGCCGAAGGCCAATTTTGCCGCCAGCGAAGGCGCCGATAAAGCGCCGACCGTCAAATTCTGACGAATGCGCGGCTTAAAACTCAGCCTCGTTTTCCTGTTTCTCTTTACGCTGCCCGCCTGGGCGGCGCTGACCTTTCCGGCGCTTACCGGTCGTGTGGTCGATGATGCTCATATCCTGAATGCATCGACCATTGAAACTCTAACGCAAAAACTTGCTGCTTACGAGGCGGGCACCACCAATCAGGTCGTTGTCGTGACGCTGCCGTCGCTGCAGGGTACATCCATCGAGGATTACGGCTATCAGCTGGGTCGTGTGTGGAAGATTGGCCAAAAAGACACGAACAACGGCACGCTACTGATCGTGGCGCCAACAGAACACAAAGTGCGTATCGAAGTCGGCTACGGCCTCGAAGGCACGCTGACAGACGCGCTTTCAAGCCAGATCATCAGCGGCATTATCCTGCCCGATTTTCGTGCCGGGAAGATGAATGACGGCGTGGTGGATGGCACTCAAGCGATCCTTGATGTATTGGGTGGCAAGTCGAACCAGCAGCTGGAAAATCTCAAACCTGCGCGCCAACACGTCAATGATGGCGCGAATTTCTTCTTCCTCACGCTCTTGCTCGTATTTTTCTTTTATTCGCTGCTGCGGCGGTTGCCGTGTCCTGTCGTAGGCGGGGCCTATGTTCTCGGCTCGCGCAGCGGCTTTGGCGGGGGTTACGGCGGAGGTGGGTTTGGTGGCGGCTTTAGCGGTGGTGGCGGCAGTTTCGGTGGCGGGGGAGCCTCGGGCGGATGGTAGCCATTTTCAAAGCTGAAGATCAGCAGCAGATCAGCGCCGCGCTCGATAAAGCCAAAGAGCATACGGGCGTTGAGGTGTCTTTACTCGTCGTTCGCGCGAGCGACCGCTATCTCGATCTCATTTTCATCAATGCCGTTTTTGTAATATTGGTTGTAGACGCCATTCTCTATTACTCAGAGTTGGTCACGACATACGGCATTCTTTTTGGCATCGCAGTCGGTGGCATATGCGGCTCGATCCTGCCGTTCGTACGGAGGTATCTGATTGGCCTTTTGCCGCGCTCGGTGCGTTATCATCACGCGGCACGGCATGCCGT
>DASTLS010000022.1:0-3572 GCA_035714725.1 Alphaproteobacteria bacterium
ACCAAGGCTCGAGCCGCCATGCTCTATGACGATGCCAGCAAGCGCCTGATCCTCAGCTTCAAGCATAGCGACCGGACGCATACCTCCCGTGCCTTGGCTTCTTGGATTCTGCGTGCAGGGCAGGATTTCATGGCTGAGACCGATGCCATTATCCCCGTGCCTCTGCATCGCTGGAGGCTGTTTAAGCGCCGCTATAATCAGGCAGCACTTCTTGCAGTCGAGATCGGCAAAAGGGCCGGAAAGCCGGTCTGGGCGGATGGGCTCATGCGCCTGAGGCCAACACCCATTCAGGGCCACCTCAATCGCAAACAGCGCCACGCCAATGTTCATGCTGCGTTTGCGCTCAATTCACGCCATGCCGAACACATCAAAGGTAAGAACTTAACTCTCATCGACGATGTGCTGACGACGGGCGCCACAGTCAACGAATGCAGCCGCGTTTTACTGAAAGCAGGTGCAGCATCCGTGCGGGTGCTGACGCTCGCGCGCGTCAAAAATTATTTGTGAGAGCGCCCACAAATTGACACAGACTGTGTTATAATATTCGAGAACTTTAAAATTGAGTCGAACATTATGGCTGAGATTGTCGTCTATTCCGGGCCGGGGTGCCCCTATTGCGATCGCGCCAAACTGCTGCTGAAGAAAAAGGGCGCGGCATTTCAGGAGTTCGACGTCCGCGCCGATGAAGCCAAGCTGCAAGAAATGATGGCGAAATCGCACGGCAAGCGCACAATTCCGCAAATCTTTATCAACGGTCAGCATATCGGCGGGAGCGATGATCTCTACGCTCTCGATGCTGCCGGAAAATTGGATGGGCTTTTGGCACAATGAGTAGCACCAGTATAATCGCCGCCTGTATTCAGACCAACGCCACACCCGATATCGATACCAATCTCAAGACCATCGAGCCCATGATCCGGAAAGCACGCGAACGTGGCGCCGATCTGATCACCCTCCCGGAAAATGTCAGTCTCATGATTGCGGGGCGCGAGAAACTGTTCGAGCGCGTGAAGAGCGAACAGGAACACGCAGCCGTTCATTTCTTCAGCCGCATGGCGAAAGAAACCGGCGCATGGATTTTAGCCGGCAGCCTCGCCGTACATACAGGCTGCGACAAGCTTGCGAACCGCAGTTTCCTTTTCAGCCCCGACGGCAAGACGGCTGCGACCTATGACAAAATTCATATGTTCGATGCCGATCTCAGTGAGAAAGAAACCTATCGCGAGTCCAACAACTATAAGAGCGGCAATCGTGCCGTGGTGGCTGAGACGCCATGGTGCAAGATCGGCCTCACCATCTGCTATGACGTGCGCTTCCCGCATCTGCATCGCGCGCTTGCGAAAGCAGGAGCTAGCATCATCACAGTACCGGCTGCTTTTGCAGCTTTTACCGGCAAGTTACATTGGCATGTTCTGCTTCGTGCCCGCGCAATCGAGACCGGATGCTTTATCGTGGCCCCTGCCCAATGCGGCCAACATGACGGTGGTCGTTCAACCTACGGCCATTCACTGATCATTGCGCCAGATGGTGCGATCATGACCGAAGCCTCTGGTGATACGCCGGAGATTATCGTGGCCGAGCTCGATCTTAATAAAGTCGGCCAGGCACGACGCATGCTGCCGAGCCTTAAACACGATTGCGATTTTGTGAGACCTTAAATTAAGCCGCTTTGGCTTTGGATGCCGCGAGCTTCGGCATATCGGCAATTGCCTGATCGACGAGCTTTGCAGCGGCTGCATCATCCAGCTGGCCAGCGAGTGTCTTTGCCGCCATCGAGATCGCGAGATCGACGGTTGCCGAGCGGACTTCTTCCATCGCTTCGCTTTCTGCGATGCGGATACGTTCCAACGCTTGCTGCTCATGGCGGGCAAGCGCGTTCTTGAGATCTGTTTCAGCCTGTGTTTTCAAACGCGCAGCGTCATCTTTGGCAGAGGCCACAATCGCTTCGGCTTCAGCCAGAGCTGCAGCTTGCTTCTGCTTATATTCAGCCAGAGTTTCTTCGGCTTCGGCGCGCAACTGGCGAGCTTTATCGAGTTCTTCACGGACCTTCAGAATTTCGGTATCGAGCCAGCCGAGCAACGGCTTGCGGCCATATTTGATCGCCAGCGCCAAGAAAATGACGAAGGCGATGCTGTACATGAACATCGGATCGTTCAGCATTTCTTTCATGCCTTCACCTTTGTGCCGGTGATTTTCTCAACGATGAAATTGGCAAGGTCAGACGCACCGGACTTGATGTCCTTCATGGCTGCATCGCGGGCGGCTGCAATCTTGGCTTCCGCTTCATGCGTACGCTTGGTCAATTCCTGCTGCTGTTTCGCCTGCTTTTCCGCCGATTCCTTGGTGGCGGCAGTGACGATGGCATTGACGGTTTCCTGCGCCTTCGCGCGGGCATCCGACAAAGCCTTCTCATACTGCGCGATCATCGCTTTGGCTTGTTCATTCGCTTGTTCGGCTGCTGCCAGTTCGGTCTCCACAACATTGAGGCGCTTATCTTGCGTCGCCTTGACGCGCGGCAGAGCCACGAACGCCATCATGATGTAGAGGAAGCCGAAGGTAACAACGAGCCAGAACAGCTGCGCCGGAAACTGCGCGGTATCGAACTGCGGCAAGCCCTGGCTTTCGCCAGCAGCTTCTTCCGCAAAGACGGGTAGCGCATAAAGCGCCGCACCGGCTGCAAACATAAATCCGAGAAGTTTCCGGTTGAGCTTCATAAAGGAGCTTAGCCCTTCATGATCATGATCGAGATGACGAAGCACATCAGAAGAACGAGTTCGGTCACGGCGAAGCCGATGAAGCCGATCTTCGAGAACTTCGATTCAGCCGAAGGATTACGCGCGATTGCGCTGATCCATGCCGAGAAAATCAGGCCGAGACCGATACCCGCACCGAGCGAGCCGATCATCGCGACGCCGGCGCCGAGCAATTTGAGTGCGTTGTTTTCCATCTTAAACTCCTACGTGTTGTCTGTTTGGGGTTGAACTGTTCTTAATGCATCTCAATCGCATCGCGCAGGTAAACAGCCGCCAGGATGGCGTAGATGTAAGCCTGCAGAAACGCGACGAAAAACTCGAAGCCGGTGATAGCAATGTTGGCGATGAGAGGCAATATACTGATGCCCGCGAGCCAGCCCGCCGTCAGCAGGCTGATCGTCATTCCGGCGAAAACCGCCAGCAAAATATGGCCTGCCAGCATATTGGCGAAAAGACGGATAGAAAGGCTGAAAGGACGAACGGCGAAAGAGAAGAACTCAATCACCATCATCGGCAGCACCATCACCGCCGGTACGCCCTTCGGCACGAACAGTTCCAGGAAATGGAAGCCGTGACGCACAAAACCTGTAACGATGATCACGAGGAACAGGAATGCAGCGATCGCGAAGTTGATAATGATATGGCTCGTGACCGCGAGCGAGTGCGGCAGCATGCCGAACAGATTGCAGAACAGGATGAAGGTGAAGATCGTGAAGATCAACGGCATGAAAGGCCGGGCATTTTCACCCGCCGTGCTGCTGACCATATCTTCGACCATGGAATAAAGTTTTTCGGCGATCATTTGCCACCGGCCCGGGA
>DASTLS010000023.1:0-4292 GCA_035714725.1 Alphaproteobacteria bacterium
GATCGGTGCGTAGACGACAATCGACCAAAGGCCCATGAACACGAGCATCGCCGAGAATTTGATGCGATCACAGAAGGCGCCGGCGATAAGCGCGGGTGTGATGATCGCGAACGTCATCTGATACATCATGTAAAGCGATTCAGGGATTGTCATGGCGACAGCGCCCGAGCCGGTGCCGAGCGTGAAGGCCTCGTTCATCTTTGTGTTCGAGAGCATCATGCGGCTGAGATCGCCGACATACTCATTGCCGTCGCCGAAGGCGAGTGTGTAACCGGCGATTGTCCAGATCACCGCAACAAGACAGGCGGTGGTGAAGCTTTGCATAACGGTGGCGAGGACGTTGTGTTTGCGAACCATGCCGCCGTAGAAAACGGCGAGGCCGGGGATCGTCATCAGCAGTACGAGAGCGGTGGAGGTAAGCATCCATGCCGTATCGCCTGCACTAATCGCTGTCACCGTGGCATCTCCTTCATAAGATTACGGCGAATCAGACCTCGATCTCGCCTGAAGTCGAATATTGCTGCATAGCAGCATAAAACCGTCAAGTGCTTTAAAAGACTAGATTTTTGTTCATATTCCATGTCACAAAACGTAACTTTCTTGCGAGGTTTCTCATGGATGACGCGCAGCGATTTGACCAAAGCCGGTACAAGCACTGGATTGAAGATCAGGTGCGCTTCAGCGACCTCGATCCGCTTGGTCATGTGAACAACAATGCCATCGGTCAGTTTTTTGAAAATTCGCGCGCCGCGTTTTTTCTCAAGGTGACGCCCACATGGCCGCACTGCCAGCAGCTTTTCATTCTCGCGCGCATCGCCATCGATTTCCGGAATGAGCTTCATTATCCGGCTCCCATCCGCATCGGCACCGGCGTCACGCGCGTCGGCAATACCTCGATGCATTTGTGCGGCGCTGTATTCAAGGGCGATGTCGGCATCGCTTATTGTGAGAGCGTGTCGGTGCTGATCGACAACAAGACGCGCAAGCCAATTCCAGTACCTACCGAACTTCGCGAGACACTCAAAAAATACGAAGCGTAAGGTATATTAGTCTTTGCGCTGGGTGGCGATCGGCTGCACGAATTGTAGCTCAATATCCCACGGGAAATAAATCCACGTATCTTGGCTGACTTCAGTGACGAACGTATCCGCGAGCGGGCGGCCTTGCGGCTTCGCATAGACCGCTGCGAAATGTGCTTTCGGTAAAAGCTTACGCAAGACACCGGCGGTGCGGCCGGTATCGACTAGGTCGTCGATCACGAGCCAGCCGGTGCCGTCGCCGACATTCGCGGGTTGCTTTAAAATTTTTGCTTCGTCATTCCGATGACTAGCGGCACCGCTCGATGCTGAATAACCAACGACAGAGACGGTTTCGATAATGCGAATATCAAGTTCGCGCGCGATGATTGCGGCCGGAACCATGCCGCCGCGCGTGATGGCGATGATGCCCTTCCACGGGCCAAGCTCATTCAACCGCCACGCAAGAGCTTTGGCGTTGCGATGCATTTCTTCCCAGCTGACTGGGAATGGTTTGTTCGGTGCCGATGTCATCTTCAATCCCTACAAAACAAAAAGCCGGACCACAAGGGCCCGGCTTTTGTCTTAGAAAACGCTAGAACTTATTCCTTGGTGTCGTCCATTGCAGGAGCAGCGGCCGGAGCCTTAGCTGTTGTCGCTGCGGCCGGAGCTGCAGCTGCTGCAGGAGCAGCGCCAGCGGCTGGAGCCGTTGCTGTTGCCTTGCTGTCATTGACCGTGATGCCGAGCTGCTTCATGCGGGCGATGATAGCTTCTGCGTTCTTATTGCCCTTGTCGGCCAGCTTCTTGGTGCCGACTGCGAGAGCGTCAAGCTGCGCTTGAACCTTCTGAGCTTCTTCCAGCGGCTTGTCTTGACGGGCCAGCGCCTGATGAAGGGCGTTGCGCTCGTTCACGACTTGCGTCGTCTGGAACGCGAGCATGATGAAGAGGACGAAGGCGACCAGGCTAACGGGAACGAGAACCTGAGCGACGGAGATTTTGCCGTCTTTGGATGGGGTGAACAACATGGTGCTATCCTCGCTTATTTCTTGGAAGTGGTAGCTGCGGCGTCGGTCTTCGGCTTGACCGTGATGCCTTGAGCGGCGAGCAGATCGCGGATGCTCTTGTCGTCATCCTTGACCGATGCATCGGCGAGAGCCTGGACGAGGCCCTGATTCAGCTGGCTAAGGCCGATGCCGTTATTGATGGCGGCCTGGCGCTGGCTGATCTGTACCTGCATGCGTGTGTTGCTGTTAAACAGCGAGACGTTTGTCACCAGTAGCAGAAGCGCTAACGCGCTGAGCACTACAGATACCCAATAGGCGGCTTTATCGTCCATAACTCGAACTCCCAGCGTGTGTTGACGAAATCTTTATACGAATCCCGAGAAACGGGATGTGTGGTGGAACTTTCTCGGTAACATGGAAGTGCTTGATTCGCAATGGATTGGACGTTTTCTCTTGTCTTTACTATAAGTTAAAAGAGTAGAGGCAAGCTCTTGGCTTTGCAGGAAGTTTGAGACCGTTCCATGAGCAGGACGATTTTCATCACGGCTTTTTTGATCGCGCTTGTGTCGTTCGCGACAACAATTTGCGCTGCGCCGTCGGCTGGAGAATCGAAAGCGCGCGGCGATAACGTCAGCGGCTTTTGGTACACCGAAGGTCGCGAAGGTGTGGTCGAGCTTTATCACTGCGCGAGCGATAACGGCGAAGATAAAATCTGCGGTCGCTTTCATTCCTTCATGCATGCGCGTGAGCAAAAGAATACCTCGCTCGATACGCACAATCCCGATCCCGACAAGCGCGACCGCCCGCTCTGCGAAATGCAGTTCATGGGAAATTTTGCATCCGACGGGCAGGGACATTACACGGATGGCTGGATTTACAGCCCGCGCCACGGCCAAACCTTTAGCGCCAGCATGACGCTCGTTGATAAAAATACGCTTACCCTACACGGCTATGTTTTTGTTCCTGCTCTCGGCGAAGACCAGACTTGGACACGTGCCACGAAGCTTCCGGCCTGCGAGAATAATTCGTGAATGAAACTCTGATCCTCACTGCCCTAGTGGTCGGTGCGGCTCTGGCTTTCGATTTCGTCAATGGTTTCCATGACGCCGCGAATTCCATCGCCACCATCGTCGCAACAAAAATCCTGAAGCCGAAGCACGCCGTGTTATGGGCGTCGTTCTTCAACTTCGTTGCGCTTTTCCTGTTCGGCACCGGCGTCGCCACAACAGTCGGCAGCGGCATGATCGCGCTCGATACCGTCACGCCCGCGGTTATTTTGTGCGGTCTGATCGGTGCGATTGCCTGGGGCCTCATCACCTGGTGGATGGCGATACCGACAAGCTCATCTCACGCGTTGCTCGGCGGCTATGCGGGTGCTGCGATGTTCAACGCTGCGATCCGGCATGGCGTCGCTGCAGCGGGTCAACCGATTGTCACATCGGGTTGGATACGCACGCTCTCTTTCATCGTCATCGCGCCGCTCATCGGCCTTGTGATCGCGCATGTGTTGATGAGATTGACGATCATAATTCAGGAACGCTTTCCGCGGGATGCCAGCAACAAACTTTTTGGCCGCATGCAGCTTTTCTCGTCCGCATTTCTTAGCCTCATGCATGGCAGCAATGATGCGCAAAAAACCGCCGGCATTATCGCGGGCGTTCTCGTCGCTGCCGGCTACACAAAACATTTCACGCTGCCCATGTGGGTGCTCTGGGCGTCTTACGCAACCATGGGCCTCGGCACGCTCGCTGGCGGATGGCGCATTGTGAAGACGCTCGGCAAGGATCTCACGCGGCTGCAACCGAATGGTGGCTTCTGCGCCGAAACGGCGGCAGGACTTTCCGTGCTGTTCGCCACGCTTTTGCACCTGCCGGTTTCCACGACACATGCCACGACCGGCGCTATCCTCGGCACAGGTGCCGCGCGCAGCATGCGCTCTGTCCGCTGGTCGCTGGCAGGCAATATTTTATGGGCGTGGGTGTTTACAATTCCGGCAGCAGCAGCCATCGGCGGCATCGCGATGGGGCTGGCGATTATGTGCGGTATCTGATAATTCTAGCGCTTATGCGGGTGTAGCTTAGTGGTAAAGCTCCAGCCTTCCAAGCTGGCTATGAGGGTTCGATTCCCTTCACCCGCTCCAGCCTCAAAATCCAAATCCGAAAATCTTTCAGCTTCTCGACAACATCGACGTTGCGGTAGCGCAGCGAGTGTTTCTCGAGCCCATGCCATGAGCAGAAAGCGATGAGGCTGCACACCGGTATTGTGAAGGCGA
>DASTLS010000024.1:0-5455 GCA_035714725.1 Alphaproteobacteria bacterium
TGGCAAGTGCCTTCTGAGCTAAACCCTCAATGCGCGCGAATGCAGCCGTTAAATTTTTATCTGTCAGCCCCAAATGTGGATAGTAAACATGGCCGACAGTAACGGGATATGACGTGCCTTCGAATATCGCCTCGATGCGAAGGGCTTCAGGTTTCTTTTTTTGTGCGCCGTCATGGAGATTTCTTTTAAGACCTAAAGAAGCAAACAAACGATCTTCGCCTGCATCATCTTTGTAAGTAAGCCGTACCTGGTAATGGTATTCGTTCGACTGTTTCGAACCGGAATATGAAGCTCTATGGTGTTGCTCAAGCTGCATGCGGACAGGCGACAACATGCCATCGAAAATATCGACGAAATATTGGACGACCAGCTGTTCATAATCGTGCCGCGTATTTTGTGCAGCCGTAGAGTTCAGCTTTTTTGCCAATGCCTCAAATTCGGGCTTAACAGCCATAATCTTTCAAACTCCAAATCTTGAATCTGTGCTAATAGTAAGGGGCAATAGCCGCCGGACAAGCTTCTATTTACTTTCCCGGAATATGGCCGTTGAATAACGAGTTCGCCGGTGTGCGATGCAACATAAATTCGGGAATTATACTTAATGTCCTTTACCCCGGCCTTTCTTGAGGAGCTGCGCAATAGGCTGCCGCTGTCCGAGATTATCGGCAAGCGCGTCAAGCTGACCCGCGCCGGGCGCGAGTTTAAAGGCTGTTGTCCCTTCCATAACGAAAAGACACCGAGCTTCTACGTCAATGACGATAAGCAGTTCTTCCACTGCTTCGGTTGCGGCGCGCATGGCGATATCATCGGATTCACGATGCGTCATGATCGGCTCAGTTTTCCGGAAGCTGTCGAAAGTCTCTGCGGGCAAGCAGGCATGCAGGTGCCGCGCGACACGCCGATGGATCGCGAGAAGTTCGACCGCGAAAAAGGCCTCTATCAATTGCTTGAGCAAGCGACCGCGTTTTTCGAGGAACAGCTTTTCAAGCCCGCCGGCAAAGAAGCGCTGAATTATCTGCACGGTCGTGGATTGACGGATGAAGCTATCCGCCGCTTCCGCCTCGGCTGTGCGCCGAATGATGGCCAGTCGCTGATCAAAAAACTGATCGGCGAGAAATACAAGATGGAAGATATCGTTGCCGTCGGCCTCGCGAAGAAAGCCGAAGATCGCAACGAGCATTACAGTTTCTTCCGTAATCGCGTGATTTTCCCGGTCGGCGATCGTCGCGGGCGCGTAGTTGCATTCGGTGGCCGCGTGCTTGGCGACGGCGAGCCGAAATATCTCAACTCACCCGATCATCCGCTGTTCCATAAAGGCAAGCTGCTCTACGGCCTTTCCCGTGCGCGCACTGCCATTACGCAAAATCAGCCGCTCATCGTGGTCGAAGGCTATATGGATGTCATCGCACTGGTCGAAGCGGGATATTCAGGTGCGGTCGCACCACTGGGCACGGCGCTGACGGAAGATCAGCTAACTGTTCTCTGGAAACTGCTGCCCCCTGCCGATGCGCGCGATCCCTCACGTGATTATAGCCCTATCCTTTGCTTCGACGGTGACAATGCCGGTCTCCGCGCTGCCGTGCGCGCGCTGGAGAGGACGCTGCCGATGCTGACAGCTACACAAACCATTCGCATTGCAACCATGGCCGGCGCAAAAGATCCGGACGATCTCATCCGCAAAGCTGGCAAATCAGCGATGGACGCCATCCTTAACCAAGCCAAGCCGATGATCGAGATGATCTGGGAAACAACGCTCGCCGGTCGACAGCTCCGGACGCCGGAAGAACGTGGCGCATTCATGGCTGCGCTTAAGCAACGTGTTGCCCGTATCGCCGATGAAACTCTGCGGAAGCTTTATCACGACGATATCCAGAAGCGCCTCAGCGCCGCATTCGCGTGGTCCGGCAGCAACAATCAGAACGAAAGCCGCATGAGCGGCGGCCCGCGCGGCAATCTGCGTGGCAAAGGCTCATGGCAACCACCGCAAGCCCCTGCCCCGCTCATCAATCGTAAATCGCCATCCAACCCGCATCGCTTGCGCGAACAGGCTTTGCTCGCGCTCATCATCAATCATCCGGAACTGTTCCACGATGTCGGTGAGGAATTGGCACAGATCAGCTTTATGGCCACGGATTGCGAAAGCTTGCGCCAAAACGTGATCGATATTCTCTCGATGCATGACGGTGAGCCGCTGGATGGTGAAACGCTCTATCGCCATCTGAGCGACGGCGAACATGCTCATTCGCTACACGATATCTTATGTGAGGCAACTTATCTTCGCGTCCGCTTCGCCCGCCCGGGCCATACGCTGGATGACGCCCGCCGCGGCTGGCGCTCGATCTGGAACAGCCACCTGCAGGAACGCATTCATGCCGACCTGCAATCGGCCAAGCTCATCTATAAGGATAACCCCTCGGATGAGAATTATAACCGCCTTATGGCTCTCCGCGCTCAGAACGAGCAATTGATGCGGACGGACGGCGAAGACCTCAGCGAAACCGGCTAAACAGCGAAAGATCGTGCCGGAAGCGGTTGGATTCGGCCTCGGAACCCGGCAGAAACCCTGATTTTCCGAGCAAATGGCTACGATTCCATAGAATCAGGAAATTCCTTTTCTTTAGGCCGCCGACCCCTTAAAACCTTGGTCCTCAGTGCTTATTTATAATCTAATCAATCTATTAGTATAAATATCACCCGCGGCACCCAGGACTTGCGCAAACGAGGGCGACGAAATCTTCCAAAAAACCTGCGAAGCACAAACCGGCAAAGGCAGCTAAAGCAAAAGCTAAGCCTGCCCCTAAGAAAGCGGTAGCGAAGCCCGCTCCTAAAGCGGCTCCTAAAAAACCCGAGATCAAAAAGCCCCTGCCCGCGCCTGTCGCGAAAGGCAAGGCTGCACCTCCACCACCCGCGCCGAAGCTGGCCGCGAAGCCCGAACCCAAAAAGACGATGATGAACCTGAAGCTGGATGAGCCGAAGGCGGAAGAGGATAAATCCGAAGCCCCGATCATCGAGAATGCGGTCGAAGCCATCAAGAAGATGATCAAGAAGGGCAAGGAGCGCGGTTACGTCACGGTCGACGAAATCAATGCCGCTCTGCCGCAGGACAAGATCAATTCCGACATGATCGAGGATACGATGGCTATGCTGTCGGAAATGGGCATCAGCGTCGCCGAAGGCGATGATGACGAAGAAAAAGAAAAGAAGACCAAAGAAGGTGAAGACGGCGAAGAAAAAGAAGAGGAAGAAAAAGGTAATGTCGACGGCGACGAATTAGGCCGTACCGACGACCCCGTGCGCCTCTACCTGCGCGAAATGGGCTCTGTCGAGCTGCTGAGCCGCGAAGGCGAAATTGCCATTGCGAAGCGTATCGAAGCCGGCCGTGAAATGATGATCGGCGGCATCTGTGAATCGCCGCTTACCATTCAGGCTATCCTCAGCTGGTACGACGCGCTCAACGAAGGCAAGATGTTGCTGCGCGACATCATCGATCTGGAAGCCACCTACGGCGGCGGCCCCTCGAACGAAGCCGAAATGCTTGGCGAAGGCGAATCCGCCCAACCTCCCGCTGAAGAAGCTGAAGAAGAAAAGCCCGAAGGCGAAGAAGGCGAAGGCGGTTTCGGCGAAGAAGGCGATGAGCAGGAAAACCTGTCGCTTTCGATGCTGGAAGAAAAGCTCAAGCCACAAGTCCTCGAGACCTTCGACAAAATCGGCGGCACATACAGCAAGCTGTTTAAGTTTACAGCGCAGCGCCATGTTGCCATCCAAAAGGGCGAAGAAATCACCCCCCGTTCGGACAAGAAGTTCCAGCAGCTTAAGGATGAGCTGGTCGATCTGGTCCGCACCGTGCGCCTCAACAATCACCGCCTCGAACAGCTGGTGCAGCAGCTTTATACGCTGAACCGCCGTCTGGTCGGCATCGAAGGCCGCATCATGCGCTTTGCCGTCGATTGCGGCATCAAGCGCGAGGATTTCCTCGCTCGCTATACCAATCACGAACTCGACCGCAATTGGCTCGACGAGGTCTTCAATCCGAAGCCTGTCGTCTCGATCAAGAAGCTGGTTGAGAAGGTCACCAAGGGCAAGAAGGGTAAAGGCGAAGCTGCTCCTGCCAAGGAAGCCGGCCCCACGGTCGTTCCCGCTAATGTGAAGGGCTGGACCAAGTTCGCCGAGAAGCACGAAGGCGAAGTTGACCGCCTGCGCGCCGAAATCGCTTCGGTCTGCGATGAAGCCGGCCTGCCGCTCGGCGATTTCAAGCGAATCGTCATGACGGTCCAAAAAGGCGAGCGCGAGAGCAACCGCGCCAAGAAGGAAATGGTCGAAGCAAACCTCCGCCTCGTCATCTCTATCGCCAAGAAATATACCAACCGCGGCCTGCAGGTCCTCGACCTCATTCAGGAAGGCAATATCGGCCTCATGAAAGCGGTCGAAAAGTTCGAATACCGCCGCGGCTATAAGTTCTCGACCTATGCCACATGGTGGATCCGTCAGGCCATCACGCGCTAGATCGCCGATCAGGCCCGCACCATCCGTATCCCTGTGCATATGATCGAAACGATCAACAAGCTGGTCCGTACCAGCCGCCAGATGCTCCATGAAATCGGCCGCGAGCCGACGCCGGAAGAATTGGCCGAGAAGCTGCATATGCCGCTCGAGAAGGTCCGCAAGGTCCTCAAGATCGCCAAGGAACCGATCAGCCTCGAAACACCGATCGGTGACGAGGAAGATTCGCATCTCGGTGATTTCATCGAAGACAAGAACGCCGTTCAGCCTCTGGACAGCGCCATCCTCGGCAATCTCCGCGAAACCACCACCCGCGTGCTCGCAACGCTCACGCCGCGCGAAGAACGTGTCCTCCGCATGCGCTTCGGCATCGGCATGAACACCGACCACACCCTCGAGGAAGTCGGCCAGCAGTTTAGCGTTACCCGCGAACGTATCCGTCAGATTGAAGCCAAGGCGCTTCGTAAGCTGAAGCACCCTTCGCGCTCACGTAAGCTGCGCAGCTTCCTGGATACGTAAAACAATCCACAGCCGTAACGGTTGAATCGACATCAGGGCGGTCTTCGGACCGCCCTTTTCGTATCCGCCAACCGATTCTTGCTCGCTTTGATAGCCGACGATTCGTGCGGACGATTCTATCTTTTACGAAAAACGATGTGTGTATTTCAGAACGCCTACGCTCTCACCTCGCGTGGCGGCCACTCACTATATGTGCGGCGCGCGCGATAAAAATCCGGGCGATAAAACTTTGTACTGAAATTTTATATGGCCAATAAAAACAGGCCTTCTCAAAAGACCAACAAAAAAGCCCCGTATTTACGGGGCATTTTGATATGCGCGTTCTACAAATAAGAAACCCCTGTTCGACTTACCTGCGATCGCGAGGCACCTCGAACAGGGGTTGATATTAGTTCATGTCGCCAATCGGCGACGAGAACTTATATCTTCTTTTTCT
>DASTLS010000025.1:0-5716 GCA_035714725.1 Alphaproteobacteria bacterium
AATAGGTCATCAGTGTTTTAGAATTGCCGGATACATATTCATGAAAATACGACATCGCAAGCTCACGCAAGGAGCGGTAAACGGGATCACGCCAGCGCAACCATACGTGATTGCTTTTCGAGATCGCACCCCAGCAATTGCCCTGCTTGAACAGAGCCACGACATGATCGCTATCATTCTTGGCCTGCAAATCCATCAAAATCGGTGGGCGGCCATTAATCCAGAAAGCGCACGCGGCCGTGAAAGACGCCTCGATGCAATGGGCGCGGCGCTGACGCAGCACTTCTGTGACAGAAAGGCAGGTATCGCCTTCCGGCTCGAAATTGATCGGAATAGCATTGATAAAATCCTGCACGGATTCCGGCGTACGCAGTCGCGCCAGCTGCGCCGCTTGCATGCGGGGCAACCCGAGCTTCATGCCGAAAGCAATACGTTGTTTCACGATCTTCCGATTCAATGTTAAACTGGTTCTAGCTTAGGGAGCTTCCTCCCGCTGGGCAATGGCCCAGCAAAGCATGACTTATTGAAAACTAAACCGTGAATCCATTATAAGCCGGACATGTCGAAGCATCGCACATCCATCATCACGCCGCTGGTTATCGCGTGTGCTCTCTTCATGGAGCAGCTCGATGGCTCGATTATCGCGACGGCGCTGCCGACGATCTCTCGCTCGCTGCACACCGACCCGCTGCATCTCAATCTTGCAATCACATCCTATATGTTCAGTCTCGCGATCTTCATTCCGCTCAGTGGATGGGTGGCGGACAGGCTTGGCGCGCGCGCAATCTTCCGTGCCGCCATTGTGGTTTTCATGCTCGGCTCTGTTGCATGCGGCTTTTCGGATAGCTTGCTGACACTCGTTCTTTCGCGATCTCTACAAGGCCTTGGCGGCGCCATGATGGTGCCGGTCGGGCGCCTTGTGCTGCTGCGTTCGATCCCCCGCTCGCAACTGGTCGATGCCATGGCGTGGGTGACGGCCCCTGCCCTGATCGGCCCGGTCATGGGGCCACCGCTCGGCGGGTTTATCGTGACCTATGCATCCTGGCGCTGGATTTTCTTCGTCAACATTCCCATCGGCCTTCTTGGACTCGTGATGGCGACGATTTTCATCGACGACATTAAAGGCCGTTCGCGCGAGCCGTTGGATAAGCTCGGCTTCGGCTTTATGGCTCTATCGCTTGCCGGACTTGTATTTGGCTTCGAGACTGTTGGGCGCCATCTGTTGCCAACTGAAGCTGTTGTCGCCTGCATCACCAGCGGTGTTATCTGCTTCGCGCTTTATCTTTGGCATGTACGGCACGTCGATCACCCGATTGTCGATCTCAGCCTTCTGAAATACCCAACCTATCGCGCGTCTATTCTTGGTGGCTCGCTGACGCGCATCGGCATTGGCGCATTGCCGTTCCTGTTGCCGCTGATGCTGCAATATGGCTTTGGTCTGACGCCCGCGGCATCGGGTTTTATTACCTTTGCGAGCGCGGCAGGATCTATCCTCATGAAAATCTGCGCGACGCCTATTATCCGAGCCCTCGGCTTCCGACCCATCCTTGTGTTTGATGCCCTGATCAACACTGTCTTTCTCGCTGGCTGCGCTTTATTTGTTCCGGAAACACCGCATAGCGTGATCTTCATCTTCCTGCTGCTGGGTGGCTTCTTCCGTTCGCTGCAATTCACAGCGCTTAATACAATTGCGTTCGCGGAAATCCCCCAAGCGCTCATTAGCCGTGCCAACACCTTTTACAACATGATGCAGCAACTCACACTTAGCCTTGGCGTTGCGACCGGCGCTTTGATGCTCAATCTCTCGCTTGGCTGGCATCATGAGACATTCCTCACGGCGCATGATTTTTGGCCCGCCTATCTTGGCGTCGGCATCATGTCTTTGCTTTCGGCGCTGTCCTTTATCCCTCTGCCGAAGCACGCCGGTGCCGAACTCAGCGGTCATGCACAGCCTGTCCACGCCGTTCCGGCTAAAGAATCCGAGCTGAAAGATCCGATTTAAAAGTCACGACAAAGCCTCAAAAAACACATAGTCTTCTTATATCCATAACTTCTGTTATGGTTTTAGGAAACTTGTGGGGGCTGAAATGTTACGTTGGGCGCTATTCTTTTTTGTGATTTCAATTGTTGCGGGCCTGTTTGGTTTTACGGGCATTGCGGCAGGTGCTGCAGAAATCGCGCGCATCCTCTTCTTCCTCTGCATTGTCGTGTTTTTGGTCCTGCTCATGCTCGGCCTACTGGCGGGCAGCGCCCTTTTCTGACGCTGCGAGCATTTTACTTTTTCCTGCAGCTTGGCTACATTCGCCTTCCCTCAGCTAGGACGCACTCATGCATTCCATTCCGCTTATCCTTTCGGCAATTTTGACGCTCGCGCTTGTGATGTTCATCGCGCCGAATATCTTTGCTATGAACCGCGGCAAGGTGTTGCGTAATATCGCGATCTGGCTGGCGCTGTTTGCGGGGCTCGGCCTCGTTTATCAATATGTCGGCCCTAACAGCCCTCACCCGCTATTTGGCCAGCCCGAAGCGTTTCAGCAAATGAAGCCGATGATGACGCCCGGTCTGCCGGACCAGCCGAAACCGGCTGATGACACCAAGCGTGACGATGCGCATGATTATGCGCCGCCCAATGGTGACTAAGGGCGGTGACTGATTATTCGACCTGCGGATTGCCGCCGTGCTTTTTGACCAAAGCAAAAATCTCGTCTGAGGCCTGTTTTACTGCGGCCTGATCGATACCGCGCGTGACGAGTGCCGTCCCATACCGATCATTCCTGAGCCAAGGATACGAGCCGATATCGAGGTCCGGATAACGCTTGGCGATCTCCGCCAGCTCATCGCCAACCGTGCTTTCCGCAACATGGCCTGAGACCGAGATCGTATGAATATCCGGCCCGTGCTTCAGCTCGGCGACGACATTATCGAGCATCGAACGCATGATGTGCGGCACACCCGCTAGGACATAGACATTCTCGACACGAAATCCGGGCGCAACGCTGACAGGATTATCGATCAGCACAGCGCCTTCCGGCGTACGCGCCATACGAAGACGCGAGTCATTTAATTTCTCAGGCGGGTAATAAGCGACGAGCCGCGCCTTCCCTTCCGGATGCAATGTTACCGGCAGACCGAACGCCGCGCCCATGGCATCGGCGGTGATGTCATCATGCGTAGGTCCTATGCCGCCTGTTGTCAGTACATAGGTATATTTGGCGCGCAGGGTGTTTACGGCTTCGACTATTTCATGCTCGATATCTGGCACTACGCGCGCTTCCAAAAGACGCACACCGATCTCTGCCAATTTTAGAGCAATGGCGTTGAGATTGCTGTCCGGGGTGCGACCGGAAAGGATTTCGTTGCCGATAATAAGGACGGCGGCTGTCGGCGCTTCTGAGTGCATGGATTACTGCGCCGTGCAGACGGCGGAGACATAGATGCTACGCGGCATCTGGATTACGCCCTTCGATTTGATATCGGCGACGTAATTGGCTTCGTCATTCGTCAGCTTTTGCTGCTGGGCTTCCACAGCGGCTTTGGCCTGATTGCATGCCGCCATATTACTGAAGGCCGTCTGATAGCTCGAGGGCTGCTGGCCCGCAAAGAACCAGGTAACAAGAAGAAGAACAGTGCCGTTCATGAAAGCCTCCGTGCCGTTATCTTAAGCGAAAGTGCCCCAAAAGACAAAACCCCGCCGTTTCCGGCGGGGTTTCACATCTCTATATCAACGATCTTACATCTTGAGGCTGGCGAGAATCGCGAGCAGCAGGATGGCAACGATGTTGATGATCTTGATCATCGGATTGACGGCTGGACCGGCAGTATCCTTGTACGGATCGCCGACGGTATCGCCCGTGACGGCAGCCTTATGGGCTTCCGAGCCCTTGCCGCCATGGTTGCCTTCTTCGATGTATTTCTTGGCATTGTCCCATGCGCCGCCGCCCGAAGTCATCGAGAGGGCGACGAAGATGCCAGTGACGATTGCACCGAGCAGCATGGCACCGAGAGCGGTAAAGGCCTGCGCCTGCCCCGCCGCGCAACGCACGACGAAGTAGACGACGACAGGCGCCGCAACCGGCAGCAAGGACGGCACGATCATCTCACGGATGGCGGCACGCGTCAGCATGTCGACAGCGCGGCCGTATTCCGGCTTTGCTTTGCCTTCCATGATGCCCTTGATCTCGCGGAACTGGCGGCGAACTTCTTGCACCACCGTGCCCGCTGCGCGACCCACGGCCGTCATGGCCAGAGCGCCGAACAGATAAGGCAATGCACCACCGATAAAGAGGCCGACAACCACATACGGGTTCTGCAGGTCGAATTTGACATCGACGCCGGAGAAGTAGTGCTTAAGGTCTTCGATATAGGCTGCGAACAACACGAGGGCCGCAAGACCGGCTGATGCGATGGCATAACCCTTTGTCACAGCCTTGGTCGTGTTGCCGACGGCATCGAGCGCGTCGGTCGTGACGCGAATGTCCTTCGGCATGTTCGACATTTCAGCAATACCACCAGCGTTATCCGTCACCGGACCATAAGCATCAAGCGCCACGATCATGCCGGCGAGAGCCAGCATGGTGGTCGCCGCTACTGCAATACCGAACAGGCCGGCATTGATATAGGCGATGATGATGGCAGCGCAGATGACAACAACCGGCAAAGCGGTTGCTTCCATCGAGACAGCCAAGCCTTGAATGACGTTGGTGCCGTGGCCATTAACGGACGCTGCAGCAACGCTTTTCACCGGGCGATATTCGGTCGAGGTGTAGTATTCGGTGATCCAGACCATCAGCGCGGTCACAGCAAGGCCAATGAACGAGCAATAGACCAGCTGCAGACCGGTAACCGAGTTACCATCCGCACGCATGATCGGGTTATGCATGCCGACAAGGCCGTTGATGAGCAGGAAGATCAGCGCGGCGGAAATCACGCCGGTGACAACCAAACCCTTATAAAGGGCGCCCATGATGTTCTTATCACGCTTGCCGAGGCGTACGAAGAACGTGCCCGCAACAGAAGCTGCGATGCAAACGCCGCCGATAAGCAGCGGCATGATCATCATGACCTGACGTGCCGCACCATCGAAGAAAGTCGAGGCCAGCAGCATCGTCGCCACCATGGTGACAGCATAGGTTTCGAACAAATCGGCGGCCATACCGGCGCAATCACCGACATTATCACCAACGTTATCAGCGATAACGGCTGGGTTGCGTGGGTCATCTTCCGGAATTCCGGCTTCAACCTTACCGACCAGATCGGCACCGACGTCAGCACCTTTGGTGAAGATACCGCCGCCGAGACGGGCGAAAATCGAGATCAGCGAAGCGCCGAAGCTGAGAGCGACAAGAGCTTCGATGATGGAGCGCGTTGCGTCCGCACCTTTCCAGTGCAGCAACACATCATAATAGCCACCGACACCGAGGAGACCGAGACCGACAACAAGCATGCCGGTAACAGCGCCGGAACGGAAAGCGACGCTGAGAGCATCTTTCATGCTTTCCTTGGCAGCAGCTGCGGTACGAACATTTGCGCGTACCGAGACATTCATGCCGAGATAGCCGGCAACGCCCGAAAGCACCGCGCCGACAATAAAGCCGACCGCGACATGGAGGCCGAGGAAGAGGCCGAGAGCGATACAGATGACAACACCGACGATCGCGATCGTCGCATATTGGCGGTTGAGGTAAGCCTGAGCGCCTTCCTGAATGGCGGCGGCGAT
>DASTLS010000026.1:0-10298 GCA_035714725.1 Alphaproteobacteria bacterium
CCATTCGGTTTTTTCTTTCTTCTCGCCCGACGATTTGTCTTTCCAGTTTTCAGATGTGGCGAGGGAGAAGCTGGCGACACGGCCGCCGTTTTGAAAGGTGCGGACCTCAGGATCCTTGCCCAGATTGCCGACCAGAATGACCTTGTTTACGCTGCCCGCCATGACGCACCTTTTTGCTGATGTTTTGTTACCGAAACGGTCTTGAAAACCGGAAGTAAAACTAGACTGATTCCGTACTCCGAGTCTCAAAAACTTATCCCCAATCCTCTACTTGAATTATGAGAACAAAACAAGTACAAAAGACCGCGCGGGAAGACTCGTAATTTTATTACCCCGCACCATATAGGTATTCATGCTCAAAAACATTCATGTGCGCGGCGCGCGCGAACATAACCTCAAAAACGTCGATGTGGAGATGCCGCGCGACCAGCTGGTGGTGATCACCGGCCTTTCGGGCTCGGGCAAATCATCGCTCGCGTTCGACACGATCTATGCCGAAGGGCAGCGGCGCTATGTTGAGAGCTTATCTGCCTATGCGCGCCAGTTCCTTGAGCTGATGCAGAAGCCGGATGTCGATTCTATCGACGGCCTCAGCCCCGCAATCTCCATCGAGCAGAAAACCACATCGCGCAATCCACGCTCGACCGTCGGCACCGTGACGGAAATTTACGATTACATGCGCTTGCTGTTTGCGCGCATCGGCGTGCCCTACTCGCCCGCCACAGGCTTGCCGATTGAAAGCCAGACGGTTTCGCAAATGGCGGACCGTATTATGGCGATGCCGGAAGGCACGAAACTTATGCTGCTCGCGCCCATCGTGCGTGGCCGCAAAGGCGAATACCGGAAAGAATTGCAAGATTTGCGCAAGCAAGGTTTCCAGCGCGTAAAGATCGATGGCGAAGTTTACGATATCGAAGATGCGCCGGCGCTGAATAAAAAACTGAAACATGAAATCGCCGTTGTCGTTGACCGTATCGTTGTGAAGCCCGATCTCGGCAACCGCTTGGCGGACTCGATTGAAACGGCATTGAAACTCGCGGACGGTATTTTGTTCGCCGAGAACGCAAGCAATGGTGAGACGATTGTCTTCTCATCCAAATTCGCATGCCCCGTGAGCGGCTTTACAATCGATGAGATCGAGCCGCGGCTCTTCTCCTTCAATAATCCGTACGGTGCCTGCCCGGCATGCGATGGTCTCGGCGAAAAACTCTATTTCGACCCAGAGTTGGTCGTGCCTGACCATGACCTCAGCCTCGCCAATGGCGCGATTGCACCGTGGAAAAGCATCGTCTCCCCCTTCTATGCCCAAACCCTGGATTCGCTGGTAAAGGCCTATAAAACCAGCCTCCACAAGCCGTGGAAGGAACTGGATAAGAAGTTCCGCGATGTGGTTTTGAACGGCAGCGGCGAGAAGGAAATCACCTTCGCCTATGACGACGACAAGCGCAGCTATAAAACGACCAAGAGTTTCGAAGGCGTTATCCCGAACCTCGAGCGCCGCTGGCGCGAGACGGAAAGCAGCTGGATGCGCGACGAGATGAGCCGCTATCAAACATCACAGCCCTGCGAAGTTTGCAAAGGCATGCGTTTGAAGCCGGAAGCACTCGCCGTCAAAATCGCGAAGAAAAATATCAGCGAAGTGACCGCGTTTTCGATCAAAAGCGCGGGTGAATGGTTTCAAAACCTCACGAAGCAACTGACGCCTAAGCAGCGCGAAATTGCTGCGCGTATTTTGAAAGAAATCAATGAGCGTCTTGGCTTTCTCAATAATGTCGGCCTCGAATATCTCACCATGGCGCGATCCTCCGGCACTTTATCGGGTGGTGAAAGCCAACGCATTCGTCTGGCATCACAAATCGGCTCCGGCCTCACCGGTGTGTTGTATGTGCTCGACGAGCCCAGCATCGGCTTGCATCAGCGCGACAATGACCGCTTGCTCACGACACTTAAACGTCTCCGCGACCTCGGCAACACCGTACTGGTCGTGGAACATGATGAAGACGCTATTCGCCAGGCCGACTATCTAATCGATATGGGTCCCGGCGCCGGTGTTCATGGCGGCGAAGTGATCGCGGCCGGCACGCCTGCACAAGTGTTGAAAAACCCGAAGAGCATCACGGCGCAATATCTCACAGGCAAGAAATCCATCGCCATTCCCGATGAGCGCCGACCCGGCAAGAAGGGCCAATTCATCGAAGTGGTGGATGCGCATGAAAATAATCTGCAACATGTGCGCGCGAAATTCCCGCTCGGCACCTTCACCTGCGTCACAGGCGTTTCCGGCGGCGGTAAATCGACGCTGGTGATCGAGACGCTATACAAGGCCCTCGCCCGCAAGCTCAATAATGCGCGCGAAATTCCGGGTGCTCACGACACCATCAAAGGCACCGAATTTATTGATAAAATCGTCGATATCGACCAGTCACCGATTGGCCGTACGCCGCGCTCAAACCCCGCTACATATACCGGCGCTTTCACCCCAATCCGTGATTGGTTTGCCGGTCTGCCGGAAGCCAAAGCGCGCGGCTACGGCCCCGGCCGCTTCTCATTCAACGTCAAAGGCGGTCGCTGCGAAGCGTGCGAAGGCGACGGGCTGATCAAAATCGAAATGCACTTCCTGCCAGATGTGTTCGTCACCTGCGACACCTGCCACGGCAAGCGCTATAACCGCGAAACACTGCAAGTGACATATCGCGATAAATCCATCGCCGATGTGTTGGATATGACGGTCGAGGAAGGCGCAGAATTTTTCAAAGCCGTGCCGAGTATCCGCGACAAGCTGGACACGCTTAACCGTGTTGGCCTTAGCTATGTCAAAATCGGTCAGTCGGCGACGACGCTTTCGGGCGGCGAAGCGCAGCGCGTGAAACTGGCGAAGGAACTGTCACGCCGTGCGACAGGCAAGACACTTTACATTCTCGATGAGCCGACAACCGGTTTGCATTTCGAAGATGTGCGCAAACTGCTCGACGTGCTGCATGAGCTGGTGAGCCAGGGCAATACCGTGATTGTAATCGAGCATAATCTCGAAGTGATCAAAACAGCGGATTACATTATCGATTTAGGCCCCGAAGGCGGCGAAGGCGGCGGCAAGATTGTGGCACAAGGTACGCCGGAAGAAATTTGTCGCGTGAAGCAAAGCTACACCGGCCATTATCTGGCGCCTTATCTGGAATCCCGCGTCGCGAGGAAGAAGTCGGCTTAATTATCTCGGTGCCGGGAACGGTAGGAGAGCCGCAGGCTGACGGCCCGGCTGCTTGTACTGAAAGCCGTACTGCGAGGGATAGGGCTTCCCATAAACCTCTTCATACAAATCGCGAGACGGCGGCCGGTCGGGGTGTGAGATGTCCGTTCCACCGACGACGCGCATATACAGAACGCGGCGGCTTGCGGGTATAAAAGGTTCTGTTTCCATAAAACTTAAACGCAATCCGCTGAAGGGCTATATCCACGCACAGATTGTCTTGATCGAGCTGCCGAACGTTGCAGCGTTTCTTGCATCTCTTCAATCTCTCGCATAATGACGGCGTATCTGCGGGGATGGCAGCGCGCATCGAGAAGAGCGCGGTATGTCGGCTGGCCATGAAGCGTGGCCGGCATCCGAAGTTCTTTAGCGTGTTTGACCATAATTCAGCTCCTTGGAAATAACTGCGAATAGCCTATCTTCTATGGGACTTCCGTCAAGGGCACTTTGGCCCTAGAAATAGTTTCGGCCCCTGCTTTTATGGTTAAAACCCCATCGTGAACGATACGTCAGAAACTTTCCCGCTTGCCACCCATGCGCTGAACCGCCTGAAAAAACTGGCGGAAGGCAATGGCGTTGCACCGGAAAGCATCACGCTGATCGAATCGAACGAGCAAGTTTACGAGTTGCAGGGCAAGCTGACCCTCACGCCAAAAGTCGATGTGCAGCAGGGCCGAGGCCCAGGATCCCCCGGCAGTGGCCGCGAAGTGCTGCCGAATTTCGGCGCGCTACGCAGCGAAGTTGAAAGTCGTCGCCAGCGATTCATGCAGGGTAATGATTGGGTCGAGGAAGCGCTCGGCGAATTGAAAGCCGATGGCTCTCAAGGCTGGGGACTTGAAGGCGCACATGTCACACTCCCTAAACGCACGGTCGTTTTAGCCGCGAGTGAAAATTGCCCGACATGCCAAGGCCAGAAATTGATCACTTGCCCACAATGCCAGGGACAAGGCTTGATCATGTGCCCGCAATGCCACGGGTCGCGGCAGGAAACCTGTTACGCCTGCGGCGGCACAGGACAGAACCCGCAACATCCCGATCAGCGCTGCAACATCTGCAACGGCATGCGCTTCATCAATTGTCGCATGTGTCAGGGTCGCGGCCAAAGCACCTGTCCCACCTGCAACGGACGGCGCGGCACGCCCTGTCCGACATGCAAAGGCATGGGGCAATTGACCGAAGAAGCGGGTCTTACTTTCAGCGCCGAAACGCATTTCGTGCTTGCGAGCCAAGGCTTGCCGAGTGGCTTGCGTCGCGGGCTTGATCGGCTGGGGATTCCAAACCTTGTGAAAGGCCATGCCGATATTCAGATCGTACAGCCAAAGGTCGAAGGCCATGAAGAAGCGCTACCTGAAACGCCTGATGGCAAAAAAGAAAAACCGCCCGCGAAGCCGGAGCTAAATTATCTCGCGAAGCTTCCTTATGCCGATGTGAAGCTGCGCCTTGGCGGTAAAGGCACGTTGATTTCCGTCTTTGGCAAGAAGATGGTTTTGCTTGGTGTACCCGCCTTTCTCGATGAGCCGTTACAGACGGCGCGCGATACATTGAAACAGGCAGTGACGGGTGCTGCACCGCTCGAAGCCGCATTAAAAGCGCGCGCCATTCGTGAAGCGCTTGTACTTGAGCTCAGCGGCAAAGGCACGTTACAAGAATTCAAAAAGCTTTATCCGTTCGGTATCTCGCAGGAAGTTGCGACTGAAATTCTCGGCAATCTGCGCTTGGCACTGAAACAACAGACACTGAGAAATCGCACTGTGGCTGCAGCAGCATGCGGTGGTGTCAGCGTTGCGATTGCGGCGGTAATTTTACTCACGCCGCTGCATGCGCAAATCCCATCACCGCAAATGGCGATGGCGATTGATTTGCTGTTGCCCTTTATCCTGATGGCGACGAGCTGGTTTGCGCTCGGCGCAATCACTGGCAAGGCGCTCCAAAAGCTGTTCCCCGAACATACAGTCGCGGCCAATCACAGTCCCGGCAAAACCGGCTATGCCATGTTAGCAGGGATATTTGTGGGTTATGCGGTGCTGCTGTTTATCGCACGGCCTGAATGGCTGGCACGGTTCTTACACTAATCAGCGCCGATTTTCCTGATCAAACAAACTCGCGAGTTGCTCCATCATCACGCCACCGAGCTGCTCCGTATCCGTAATCGTTACGGCCTTTTTGTAATAGCGCGTCACGTCGTGGCCGATACCGATGGCGGTCAGCTCGACATCCGATTTGGTTTCGATCCAGTCGATCACAGCGCGCAGATGTTGCTCCAAATAATTGCCGGGATTGACGGAAAGCGTTGAGTCATCGACAGGAGCACCATCCGAAATCACCATGAGAATGCGACGCTGTTCCGGCCGCGCCAGCAGCCGCGCATGCGCCCAAAGCAAAGCTTCGCCATCGATATTTTCTTTCAACAAACCTTCGCGCAGCATGAGGCCAAGATTGCGCCGCGCGTGACGCCACGGCTCATCCGCAGCTTTGTAAACAATGTGACGCAGATCATTGAGGCGACCTGGGAGCGGACGCTTGCCGGACTTCACCCATTCATCGCGCGAAAGGCCGCCCTTCCAGGCGCGCGTGGTGAAACCGAGAATTTCCGTCTTCACGCCGCAACGCTCCAACGTACGCGCGAGCACATCGGCTGAAATCGCAGCGAGCGTAATCGGCCTTCCGCGCATCGAGCCCGAATTATCGAGCAGCAACGTCACGACCGTATCGCGGAAATCCATCGGCTTCTCGCGCTTGTAGGACAGCGATAAAGACGGGCTCGTGATGATGCGCGCAAGGCGCGAGGTATCAAGCAAACCCTCTTCCAGATCGAAATCCCAGCTGCGCGTTTGCTGCGCCATCAACCGGCGCTGCAAGCGGTTGGCAAGCCGCACGATCAATGACTGCACATGTCGCACTTGCTGATCGAGCATGAGACGAAGGCGTGAAAGCTCCTCGCCCGGGCACAAATCCTGCGCACTGATTATCTCATCGAATTTCGTAGTGAAGACGCGATAAGTCGTGCGGGGGCCATCTTCGAAATCCCAATCTTCATCGCGCCAGTTCTGGCCATGCTGCGGCGTGTCACCTTCGTTATCTCCGGCAACACTTTTCGCCTGTTCCTCGTTTTCGTCGGACGCACTTTCCTCGAGCGAGGATTCGCCGCCGCCCTGCTCCGGTTCGCCATCTTCGCTCTCAGACTGCGATGTTTCCGTTTGCTGTTCTTCCTGATCGGCGCCGCTCTTGCTTTCCTGTTCTTCGATTTCGCCGTCTTCATCCGGCACATCTTCACCGGGTGCGCCCATATCCATTTCTTTTAAGAGGCGATGAATTTCAGTGGCATAGGCTTTCTGGTCATCGAGCAATTGCGGCAAAGCACCAAGCGTTTTACCAATGCGCTCTTCAATCCAGCCGCGCCAGACTTCGGCTGCACGCGTCGCCGATTTCGGCAAAGGCTGGCCGGTAAAAGCTTCATGCGCAAGAATGCGCAGCACATCACCAACCGGGATTTCGACCTTCGAGCCCGCACGTTCAAACCCCTGCAATTTGCAACGTTCATCGAGCAAGGTTGTGAGATTATGCGCAACGCCCTGCATATGCTGCGCGCCCAAACCTTCGCAACGCGCTTGCTCCAGCGCATCAAATACCGTGCGAGCGACAGTATTTTTGGGCGCTAGCTTCTCATGCAGTTTCTGATTGTGATAGCGAAGACGCAGGGCAACGGCATCAGCAGCGCCACGAATATACGCAACTTCGGCTTTGGGAAGTCCTGCCGAAGGCAGTGGCACACGCACGCGTGAAATCGAAACACCGGAAGGCTCTGTCGTGAATGCGACTTCAAGTTCGGCCTTATGGCCGATCGCCTTGATCGCTAGAGCGGTCGCGCGTTTGAAATTTTCGACGGGCGTTTCAGCCGACATATCAGTTGGGCATCATGCCGCCGAGCGGCAGTTCCTCGTTAAAGCAACGCTGATAAAACTCAGCCAGCGCAGGGCGTTCGGCTTCATCGCATTTATTGAGGAAGCTGAGGCGGAACGCCGTTGCGGCATCGCCAAAGATTTCCGCATTTTCTGCCCATGTAATAACAGTACGCGGTGACATGACGGTTGAGATATCGCCTTGCATGAAACTTTGGCGCGTAAGGTTTGCCAGCGCCACCATGGAGCGCACGGTCTCGCGCTTCTTTTCGGAGGCAAACGAAGGCACCTTCGCCGTGACGATGGCGATCTCTTCTTCTTCCGGCAGATAGTTGAGCGTCGCCACGATATTCCAGCGATCCATCTGGCCCTGATTGATTTGCTGCGTGCCGTGATAAAGACCGGATGTATCGCCAAGGCCAATCGTGTTCGAAGTTGCGAACAAGCGAAATGCCTTGTGCGGATGAATGACGCGGTTTTGATCGAGCAAGGTCAGCTTGCCTTCGACTTCCAGCACGCGCTGAATGACGAACATCACGTCCGGACGACCTGCGTCATATTCGTCAAACACGAGCGCGCAAGCATGCTGCAAAGCCCACGGCAACAAACCTTCGCGATACTCCGTCACCTGCTTGCCGTCTTTCAGAACGATGGCGTCTTTGCCGATCAGATCGATACGGCTGATGTGGCTGTCGAGATTGACGCGGATGCAAGGCCAGTTGAGGCGTGCCGCAACCTGTTCGATATGCGTGGATTTGCCGGTGCCGTGGTAGCCCTGTACCAGAACGCGACGGTTATGGGCAAAACCCGCAAGGATCGCGAGCGTGGTGTCATGATCAAAGCGATAAGCTTCATCGATATCCGGCACATGCTCACCTGCCGCCGAAAAAGCCGGGACTTGCAGGTCGCTATCGAGACCAAACGTCTGGCGCACCGATACTTTGATGTCGGGCAGGCCTTTTTCATCAGGGATGGATTGCGTGACTTTGGCGGACATGAAGCACCGTAAAATAGATTGGGTTTATGGAAGACGAGCTTACGTCTTTCCGCCGCAACTTCGCAAGTATGGGGTTTTTAAACGAGTGCCTGCAGGGTGCTGAGGACGTCCTGCGTCTGGCCGTTCGCAATACCATTGAGGTAGGAAGCGGCGGCGGCAAACGGGCTATAGCCGCCCGAAATATCGCCGGAAAGTACGGCGTTTTCATAATTCTGGGCGGAAGCCGTGGTGTTATAGACCGACGAATACGTCGTGCCGGAGAAGATCTGGAAATTATATTGCAGGTTGGTGTTTTTGTTGGCGCCCTGCGCATAGGTCACCTTAACAACGTAATCTCCCGGATTGCCGGCAAGGCCCGTGGAAGATGTTAGCTCTTTAAAGGCTTCCTGTTGAGCGGCTGAGCCTTGGTTGTCGGCGAGAACCTTGCCGCCGGAACTGTTCAGCAATTGGATGTGGATGTCGTTATTGGCGTTTTTGTTCGTCAAGTTCGTAAGCGACAGCTTCAAGTTATCGCCGCTCTGCATCACGAAATTATAATAGTTGGTGTTATCGAAGCCGGTCAGAAGACTCGTCACATTGATCGCTGTTTTGTTCTGCTGCAGCCAACCGACGCTAACGCCGCTTGTCGCCGTCTCACTGACGGTATGATAGGCTTGGCGTCCGAAGGATTGGGCATCGGAAGATGCTTTGACAGATCCTGCCGCAGACGTATCTGCAGCAATCGGCGCTACATTGCTTTGATACACAACGGCGTAATTGACGCCGGAGTAAAGCTGGAAGTTATACTTCAGATTAGCCTGCGTCGAAGGATCGACGTTGCCAGCGTAGCTGACGGCGACGACATAATTGCCCGTTCCAGCCGCAAGGCCGGTGCCCGAAGTGAGCGCGGCATATTCCGATTTCTGAAATGAATTGCCCTGACTATCCGCAATGAGGTTGCCAGAGGTATCATACAGTTGAACGCGCGCCGAAGGTGAGCTCGCAGCCGGATTGAAAGCCAGTTTGATATTGCTACTGTTGCCGACAGAGAAACTGTAATAATCGGCAGGATCGGTCGAAGTCAGCGTGCTGTTGACGGAAAGACTCGTACCTTGCTGTTGCGTAGCACCGATTGAAAGTTGCGGCGCTTCTCCATCCGGCGGCGGCGTCACCTGAATAGTGTAATTACCGGCACCCGGCGTAAATCCGGTCGTCGTGAGTTGAGTAAAAGCATATTGCTGTTCAGCCGTGCCGTCATTGTCGGCGATGACATTGCCCTGGCTATCGAGAATTTGGATTTGTGTCGTCTTTTGGTCGACGATATTGTTGAAGTTCAAATTTAGGTAAGCGTTGTCATTCGCGCCGAGCGTGAAATTGTAAGTTTGTACGCCGTCGGTCGTACCCTGCTCGTTGACATCCAGGATGATGCCTTGCTGCGCGAGATCGCCGATGGCGACCGCGTTGCTGACCGATTCATTGGCCTTCTGAGTCGTGGGGACGGTATACGTCGTCGTATACGCAGCCGCACTTACGGAATATGTGACAGGCGAAATAGCCATCTGCAAACCTTCGCTATTGCGTTGACCCTGCCTCCCTTCACCACCGTTTATAGTATAGGGGAGTTGGGTTAATTTTTGGAGATGATTTTATTGGGGTTAACAGGACATTAACGGCCCGAAATTCCCGTTAGGGATTGTCGTGGAAAAACCAGTTATGCCAACGCGTTGAGGTTTCCTTGCGACCGAACATGAGGGCATGGAGTGCGGCGCTCGCGACCAGCATAAAGACCATCGCATAAATAATATCGCTCAGGAAGTGCGCACCCATGGCAAGGCGCGAGAGGCCGAACAAACTGCCCACTCCCATGCAGCTCCAGAAAACGCGACGGGATAAATTGCGCTTGCGCGACACCATCGGCACGACATATGCGAAGCTCGGCAGGTAAAAACCAAATGCCGCATCGCCTGAGATAAAGGATTCGTTTTTCTTGACGACTTCCTGCGGCACCAGTGCAGGTGAAAAATGACGCGTGCCGCCGAACTCAACAATCTCACGCGGGCGCGCACGACCCCAATGATCTTTGAAAATGACATTCGCAATCAGGCATGGGCCAAGGATAAGCGCCAGAAATAGAAACGCCCATTTCTTTGCATCAAGCGTCCAGACCGTTGTGTTGCGG